>CBDTZI010000394.1:0-3641 GCA_965364865.1 uncultured bacterium
CTCCGATTCATCTCTGGGCTCGTGGTGTACAGGTGAGTCCCAACAGTTCCGTAGCCAATGTCAACTATGCAGATGCGCTGGCGATGTCGGAGCAGAAAGAAGCTGCGGTCAAATATTATCTGCGTGGTTTACAGATTCAGCCGCGAGATGTGATCGCACTCAGACATCTTGCCCAGACGTATACCCAGCTGGGCCATAGCGAAAAAGCGATGCAATCCTTTAACCTTTTATTGCAGCGCGATCCGGGACGTGCTCAGGATTTTCTTCAACTCGCAGATTTGCATATCAACGATCATCATGTGGATCGTGCGATCATCTTATTGCGAACAAGAGTGCAACAGGTACCCGAAGATCTGGAAGTCGCATCCCATCTGGCGGAATTGCTCTCGACCTTTCCCGATTCGAGTGTTCGAAATGGTGAGGAAGCGGTTCGGCTGGCTAGACGGGTCAATGATAAACATCAAGGGAAGCACAGCACGACGCTGCTTGTTCTATCGACCGCGCTGGCGGAAACCGGTGAATTTGCCGAGGCGATCGAGTGGGCCCAAAAGGCTATTATCATAGCGGATCGTGAGTTGAATGATCGATTGATTTATGAGCTTCGACGCCGAATAAAGATGTTTCAACAATCCAAACCCTATCACTATGGGGATTAGCTTACAACAATAATTACCTGGATCGTTGCGTAGTGGATAATATGATCGATGTTAAGATGATGTTGCTATGATCAATGCAGAGATAGCTCGAACGTTTGAACGCATCGCCGATCTGATGGAAATCGACGGCGTGGATCGGTTCCGTATCAACGCTTATCGAAAAGCCGCACGCACTCTCGACGATGTTCCCGATGACATTTCTCAAATTGCAAATCAAGGTAAGCTCACGGAACTTTCGGGTATTGGAAAAGGGACCGCGGATCGCATCACCCAATATATCGAGACCGGCCACATTGATGTGCTGGATCAGTTGCAGAAAAAACTCCCCAAAGGATTGCCCGACCTGCTGGAGATTCCGGGGTTGGGGCCTAAGAAAATCGGGCTTTTCTACAAAGAACTTGGTGTTGAAAATTCAGCAGATTTAATCAAGGCGATTCACTCGGGCGAACTGGCTACACTTGCTGGAATGGGTGAAACATCGGCGAAAAAAATCGCGGAAGGCATCGCGTTTTTAGAAAAGAGCGGTGGGCGTACGCCGTTGGGAATCGCGCTGCCGGTCGCTCAACAGCTCGTAGGCAAAATCACTGAGTTTGCCGGCGTGAAACACGTGGAAATCGCCGGTTCACTAAGGCGGGGTGCGGAAACCATCGGAGACATTGATATTCTTTGTGTTGCAGCTGGCGGAAAAACGAGTGGGAAAAAAATCATTGAGTCCTTTACGCAGATGGACGGCGTGAAGCGTGTGTTGGCTTCGGGGGATACCAAAGGATCGGTCACGGTGGACCTGGATGAGAAACGTGAGCTGCAAATTGATCTGCGCGTGGTCGAAAAAAAATCGTTCGGAGCTGCTATGCAGTATTTCACGGGTTCAAAAGAGCACAACGTTCGCCTGCGTGAAATGGCGGTCAAAAAGAAATGGCGGCTGAATGAATACGGCTTGTATGATGACGACAAACCGGGTGACAAGCCGATCGCCGGTGCGACGGAAGAAAGTATCTATAAAAAACTGGGGTTATCGTTTATCCCGCCGGAGATGCGCGAGGATCGCGGCGAATTTGATACGAAGATTGATTTCGACGAATTGATTACGGTCGAAGATATTCGTAGTGATCTGCACATGCACACGGTCGCCAGCGACGGTCAAAACACCATTGAAGAGATGGCCGGCGCTGCGAAGGCCTTGGGTTATCAGTACATTGCGATTTGCGATCATTCTAAAAGCTCGACCATCGCCAATGGTTTAACCGTGCCGCGTATGAAAAAACACATCGCAGATATCCGCAGTGCCGACGAAAAAATGAAGGGCATTACGATTTTGGTGGGATGTGAATGTGACATTTTGCCTGACGGATCGATGGATTATGCAGACGATATACTTGCGCAGTGCGACTGGGTGGTCGCGAGTATTCATTCCGCGATGGGAGCTGCGAAGGAATCGAAAAAAATCAGTCCGACGAAGCGAACCATTGCCGCGATGGAAAATCCATACGTGTGTGCAATCGGCCATCCTACGGGTCGATTGATTAACCGTCGCGCAGCGATGGAGATGGATATGCCCACGATCATCGAAGCTGCGAAGCGAACCGGCACATTTCTGGAAATCAACGCCAGCTGGCAGCGACTCGATCTGAAGGATTCTCACGTTCGACTGGCGGTAGAGGCGGGCGTGCCCTTAACGATCAACACCGACGCCCATAGCACCGAGGGGCTGGGGAAGATGTTTTACGGCGCATTAACTGCTCGGCGTGGCGGCGCGCTCAAAGACCATATTGTCAACACCTGGACACTTGGCGAGCTTCGTAAACGGGTATCGCTGAAACGAAAATAAAAAAGCCCGCGAACTTTTCAAAATTCGCAGGCTTCGGAATTGTTTTATATAATCGTTGTATGGAAGAAGCGGACCGACGACCCGAAAGTCACCGACCCGCTTCTCACCCCGTAATCGAATGATCCCCCCGACCACTCGCTTTCCTCTTTTTATTCTGAGATTCTCATTACAGCAGCGAGAGAATCTGAGCGCCTCGCTGGTTGGCAATACCCAACAACGCGATACTTGATTCGATGAGTATCTGTTGACGATTCAACTCCGCTGACGCAACCGCAAAGTCTGTGTCACCAATGGCGCTGGCCGCTTCGGTCAAACCGTTTTGTGAAGCCTGCAACGCTCGGATCGAACTGCCAATTTGAAACTTTTGGAAACCTCCGATTCGACCCCGCACACTGGATAACTCTGAGATGGCCTCGCGGACCGAAGTCAGTGCAGCCCCGGCGTCGGTCTTCAGGTCGACCGCACCCCCCGATTTCAGTTCACTGATTCGATTGGAGCCGTTACCCCCACCGAGTTTATAGGTCGCCAATGAATCAATTCCGATGGTGGCACGCGTATCCGCTGTGGTTCCCAACTGGAACGTAGCTCCACCGGAGGCACGAACCGTAAAGCTGGTGGTGGAGGTGGCTACGTTTCCACTACCAAAATTTGAATCCAATGAAAACTCGACACTCAAACCGTTCGCACTGTACACCACGTCCAGGCCGTCAGTACCGGCGGTCTGACCGTTTACGGTGATATTGGCATCCACACCCGCTTGCTTGCTGACGTTCTGTATATCATTCGCGGTACTGCCATCACTCGTGGCGGTACCATAATTTGCGTTGATCGTTCCTCCGGAAAGCACTTCTGTTGAGACAAATGCGTCTGTACCAAACGTCGTTGAGCTTAATTCAATGTTGGTTGCGCCTTGAATGGCGGAGACCCCCGTCTGCGCAGTGGTGGCGTTGATGGCGGTAACCATGCCAGCCTGGGTGGTTCCACTGGCGATGGTAACCGTTGTGGTCCCCAAAGAGCCGGTCAGAACCACTTGAGTTGAACCCGAGGTGGCTGCCCCTGCGCCAGCAAAAGCAAACGTAGCTGACGCAACTTGCGCGGAGGCGACTCGTGTGATGTTCAAGGTGGTATCGGCGGTGCTTTGACTTCGCGAGAAGATA
>CBDTZI010000395.1:0-3606 GCA_965364865.1 uncultured bacterium
CATAGTTCGCCGCATCACCGATGGGCTGGCCGATTCCGATTCGAAGTCGACACCAATCGTTTCCGCCGAGTCGATTGATCAAATCCTGCAAGCCGTTATGACCGCCGGCGGATCCCTCTGTACGAAAACGTAATTTCCCGACCGGCAACGCGTGGTCATCCACCACCACCAGCAGGTCGGACATTTCCAACTTATAAAAGCGACCCGCCGCCATCGCAGCCTGTCCGCTTCGGTTCATGAACGTGGTCGGTTTTAATAACACGACTCGTTCGCCACCCAATTCGCCCGTTCCAAACCAAGCATGAAACTTTTCAACGCTCAGGTCGATACCGGCACGCTTTGCGAGAATATCCACCACGTCAAAACCGACGTTGTGTCGAGTCCCCGCATACTTTGAGCCGGGATTACCCAGGCCGATGATCAGCTTCACAACTTCGATCCATCAAGGTCAGGATTTCTTTTCGGGCTCTTCGTCATCCTTGCGGATTCTGCCAATGCGTTCGGGTTCAGTTTCCGTTGCATCCGCCTCGCCTTCCGCTGTCGATTCTTCATCTTCGGTTTCTTCGGCCATCGTCGTAATCGTAGCAACCCGTTCTTCCGGGTCCGTCAGAACGGTTACGCCCTCAGGAAGTTCCAGGTCTTTCACATACAGTGAATCGCCCAGGTCAAGCTCGGAGACCAGCGGGTGCAAAATTTCCGGAATTTCCGTGACCAGACATTCCAGTTCAATTTCCGTCAACAGTTGATCCAGAACGCCGCCACTCGAAATACCTTTGGGCACGCCGCGAAGTTCAATGTTGATTTTCACGGTCACGCGTTCATCCAGCTTGACTCGTGCAAGGTCCATATGGATGGGGGTACTGTCCAAATAGTCGTACTGCACAGCCTTGATCAGATATTGTGTGGTTTGGCTGCCGTGTTCGACCGTGAGTGTTCGTGCACCACCCGTCAAAGCCAATTCGATTTCGTGTTGATCGAGCGAGATGGATTCGGGGGCTTCGCCGTGACCATAAATAATGACCGGAAGCCGACCCGTCTTTCGGAGTGCCCGGGTTGCCTTTTTGCCCCAGATCGTTCTGGGTGTTCCTTTGAATTCTGATTGTTTCATATTCGTTTTGTTCCTCCAATCACCGTCTAAGAAAAAAGCTCGCTGACTGATTTATGTTCGTGTATGCGTCGGATCGCTTCTCCGACCAGTTCTGATACCGACAGAACCGTAAGATTTTTTAATCGTTCGCCGATCCGCGTTGAAATTTCAACCGTATCGGTAACCACCACTTCGTTTAAGTTCGCCTGAGAAATCCGCTCCAGGGCCGGGCCCGCGAACACCCCGTGTGTTGCACCGACGTAGACATCTGTCGCGCCGTGCTTGCGAACCAGCTTAGCCGCTTCACAGATCGTTCCGGCGGTCGTGATCATGTCGTCAAACATCAAGACGGTTTTGCCACTGACATCGCCAATGATGTTGACCGCGATCGTGGAATCGCCACTGATGCGACGCTTGTCAATCACCGCCTGGTCGGTGCCGATTCGGGTCGCAAAATCATTACCGAGCTTGACGTTACCCACATCCGGCGACACCAACACCGAGTTGTTGTCGTTTCGTGCGATAAAATGTTTTGCCAAAACCGGGGCCGCCGTCAGATGGTCCACCGGAATATCAAAAAACCCCTGAATCTGATCCGCGTGCAGGTTCATTGTCACTACGCGGTTCACGCCGGCGGTGGTGAGCATGTTCGCCACCAGCTTGGCTGTGATCGGCGTGCGACCTTCCGATTTTCGATCCTGTCGGGCATATCCATAATAGGGAATGACCGCTGTAATTCTTTTTGCAGAAGCACGTCGTAAACAGTCAATGCAAATCAACAGTTCCATCAGATTGTCATTCACCGGTGGGCAGGTGGATTGAACAATGAAACAATCCTTCCCGCGTACGTCCTCTTCGATTTTCACCAGCGTTTCGCCGTCGGGGAAACGGCTTAATGTCAACTTCCCCTGTGGCAGCTTCAGATAGTCACAAATTTTTCGCGTCAGCGTCGTGCTGGCGGTACCGCCAAAAATGACGAGGTTGCCAAAATCACGATCCGATGAAATTTGACTATCCCAACTCATGACAATCCTGCCTCTACGCCAAATCCAGTCACGGGTCCGACCACGGAGCCCGCAGTTATGTTTTCATCCGCGCCGACGTAAGCAAACGGGCCGATTTTACAATCCTCTGCGATGGTGGCACCGGCACCGATAAACGAAAACGGATGGATCACGCTTTCACGGCCTACCGTCACATCCGCTTCGATCCAGGTGTTATCTGGATCGATAATCGTAACGCCGTCATCCAACAAATATCGTTGTAGCCGATCCTGCATCATTCGATTGACGCAGGCCAGGTCAATACGCGAGTTAATCCCCGTCGCTTCCTCCGCTGCAATACGCACGGAAGCGGAAACCCGTTTACCCTGTTCCCGCAAAATACGAATCGCATCGGTCAGGTAAAACTCGCCGTTTCCGTCCGCCGGTCGAACCTGATCCAACGCGTTAAAAAGCAGCTCGGCGTCGAAACAGTAATAACTCGGATTCACCTCGTTAATTTTGCGTTGCTCGTCCGTGCAGTCGCGCTCCTCGACGATGGCTTCGAGATTGTCATCGCGGTCTCGAATAATCCGACCATATCCGGTTGGATTCTCAATCGTTGTTGTCGCGATCGTCGCACCATCGTCCTTTTGATCGCGTGATTCGAGCAAACTCGCCAGTGTATTACGTCGAAGCAACGGCATATCACCTGCGATCACCAGTACACTGCCACGAAAATCGGACAGCGCTTTCTGGCAACATTGAACGGCGTGACCCGTGCCTCGTTGTTCTTTTTGTTCAACCCACTGAACGTCCGGTTGATCCGCAAACCGCTCGATTACTGCGTCTTTGCCGTGGCCAACCACCACCACCAACCGATCCACCCCCGCCAGTCGACACGCGCTAAGCACAAACCCAAGCATGGGCTTGCCGCAAATTTCGTGCAGCACTTTGGGCTGGTCGCTTTTCATGCGGGTGCTTTTTCCCGCAGCCAAAATAATGGCAGCTACCTCACTCAAGGGTGACTTACCTTTCCGCATGTCCAACGATCGTATCATTCAAACGATTGGACGATCGTTTTGCATCCGTGAAGAAATTGTGCCCATCGGCGGCACTATAAAGTTAAATTTTCGTCAGGAGGAAAAATTTACCCGACCAGGGCTCGAACCTGGAACGCCAGGACCAAAACCTGGTGTGTTACCATTACACCACCGGGTAATCACTGGCACGCCGGTCATCGCCTGACGACACACCAATTGTAGTGGACCGCATGAATCGAACCGGAACCGCAAGATTCGCGAAAGGTCCGCGGCCGAAGTCCGACAACCGAGGCCTGATCATTTCGCCGCGAAGAGAAACGACCACCGCCCGAAATAAAGCCTAGCTTCACCCCGCGCGTACCCCAAGGGTTTCGGATACACCACTTGTCGAATCTCCGACAAGCCGAGGCAGGAGATTACGGTGATCCGTTCGGGAAGTCAAGACGTTACGGAATCAAAGGTAGTGCTTAGTCACACCTAAACATACGGGTTCGTA
>CBDTZI010000396.1:0-3572 GCA_965364865.1 uncultured bacterium
TAATTTTTTTTCCATTTCAGGTGCAGGTGAAAAGTACATGGTGTTGCCGATTTTTTGTATGTTGAATGTTTTGAATAGTCAGTGAAATCGTTAACAATACTACGTTAATTCTGCGAGCCTTTGCTCCAAATCTTTTTCGGGAATAAACTGCCATTCCTTACCGTTTTTTCTGGCGGTGAATAACCCACGATCTGCCAGGTTTAACAAATCCGTTCTCGCTGTCTGATACACAACGCCATGGCTGGAACGATGTGGTACGATTGTATAAATAAACTTTGGATGTATGAGAGCATGGCTGATAACAGCCTGCTGTCTACGGTTCAATATCGTCATCCCTTCGAGTTGCAATTCAATCGAATGTAGCTGGTTCGTTTTACGTTCTATATATTCATACAGCTGTTTCGTTGCACGTCGTAGCACATCCAGGTGATACACAATGAAATACGTGAGATCATTATCATCTGTTTCTGTGTAGAGAAACGCTCGACCGTATTTTGAAGGCCCTTTTTTTATAATCTCCGAAATAGAAATAAATTCGCATAACCAATAACCGTTATGTAACATGCTCCAGTAAAACAAGGCTCTTGCTGTACGACCGTTGCCATCATAGAAAGGGTGATCATAAGCTAACCAAAAGTGAAGAATGATTGATCGAAGTACCGGATGAATAAATTCAGAGGTAGGGTTACCATTAGCGAATTTACACATCTCTTCCATTCGAGTTTCAAGCAGCTCTGCATGTGGTGGTGTATGAAGTATTTGCTCATGGTCATCTCTAATGTTGATATTTTCATCAGTATTTCTAAAGCGGCCTGTAGCAGATGGTATGTCCAATGTGCTTCGTGTAACAATTTCATGTATTTCGAAAATAAGTTCTTTCGACAACGGTTTATTTTTTATTTTTCCAATTCTTTGCATTGTGCGAAAATTATTGACAATCATTCTTTCGCTACGATCGCGAGGAGGTCGTCCAGAACGGATCAATTCCCTGGCGACCAATCTTGTAGTAGCGGCCCCCTCTAATTGACTGGATGTAGTCGCTTCTTCAATTAACGAATTGATCAAATAACGATCCTTGGTTTCGGTATTGGTTATCGCGTCGGGCATCGAGACCATGCCAGCCAAATTTTGGTCCATATAGAGTAATTGCTCAGGAATCGGATCAGCAAATACATAGTTAAAAGGTTGATCATTCGTATCAGTGAGTGGCGATGCTTTTCGTTGACTTTGACGAGGAAACTTTAGCGCCAACCACCACTCTTCGTGACTAAGATCGCCCGGCGGCGTAAGGTGACGCAACTCATCCCAATGCAAATAGCGGTCGGATACTGCCTGGACAACGCTCGAATTGAAAACCTTATCAACTCGTTCTGAGTTCATCGTTTCATCCAAAGTTTTGCGATGATCCGGCGGCTTTCTTGGTATTCTCATCTAACAATCTCAACAAACCAATGGAAGAAAACAATCTACTAGATACATACTAAAACACTCACAATTAGTATAACGGATAAACGGACGAAGTCTATATACTATTTCTTCATATATTAGTATATAATTGGTATTTCCATTCTGGAGCTCTATACGGCTAGATATTGAGAATTGCTTGGTAAAATACACAGCATAGAGTGGCTATGGAAGGATATTGGGGTAAAAAAAGGGCGTCGCGAATAATCGCAACGCCCTGAAAAAGAATCGAATCAGTGAAACTTAAAGTTATATATTATGTTATCGGACTAAAAAGTTTCCACGGGTTGAAGACCACGCCGCGATAGTTGATGGGCTACGCCACCGAGATCGATAGGTTAGGCGATTGTAATCGACTTATCCAGATAGACGTCCTGGATGGTATTGAGCAGCTTGATACCCTCTTCCATGGGTCTTTGGAACGCCTTACGGCCCGAAATCAGCCCCGTACCGCCAGCTCGTTTGTTAATGACAGCCGTCTTAACCGCATCGCTGAAGTCGTTCTCGCCCGACGCACCGCCGGAATTGATCAGCCCGATTTTACCCATATAACAACCCGCCACCTGATAACGAGTCAGATCGATCGGATTGTCCGTGGTCAGCGTGCTGTACACAGCTTTGTGAGTCTTGGCAAAATTGATCGCGGTAAAACCGCCGTTATTCTCAGCTTGCTTTTGTTTTATGATATCCGCCTGGATCGTTACGCCGAGGTGGTTGGCCTGGCTGGTCATGTCAGCCGATGCGTGATAATCCGTGCCATCCTTTTTGAAGCCGTTGTTTCGAAGATAACACCAAAGCACCGTAGCCATGCCGAGTTCGTGGGCCATGTGAAACGCCTCGGATACTTCCATGATCTGCCGCGAGGATTCTTCCGAACCAAAGTAAATCGTCGCACCGACCGCAGCCGCTCCCATATCCGCCGCCTGTTGAACATTGGCAAACATGATCTGATCAAACTTATTGGGGTAGGTCATTAATTCGTTGTGGTTGAGTTTGACGAGGAACGGAATTTTATGGGCGTATTTTCTGGCTACAACGCCGAGAACACCGAGCGTTGACGCAACCGCATTGCAGCCGCCCTCAATGGCTAGTTTAACGATGTTTTCCGGGTCAAAATAGATCGGGTTGGGTGCAAACGACGCACCGGCTGTGTGTTCGACGCCCTGATCGACCGGAAGGATCGAAACATACCCGGTCCCACCGAGTCGCCCGTGGTCGTAAATCGACTGTAAATTTCGTAGCACAGGGATGGGTCGATCCGAGTGAGCGAAGACGCGGTCCACAAAATCGGGGCCGGGCAGCGTCAGGGCGGATTTGTCGATCGTGTTGCATTTGTGATTTAAGAGCGATTGAATTTCCGGGTTTTTCAAATGGGACTGGGATTGTGTGGGTAACGTGTCGACAGCGGTGCTCATCATGGTAAACCTCCAAAAGTTGAGCTTGATCGGTTAGCAACGGTTGCGTGCATCCTACATCAGTATGAATCGGTTGAAAAGAGTGCATGGTGAAGGTTTTCGTTGAAGGTTTTTGCTAATCTCGACGGAAAAATCTTGGCACAGCACAGCCCGTATTGATCGGCCGGGGCTGATCCACAGGGGGGGGTGCATGTTGTTGGTGGAGTTTTATTGAATGCGCCAAATTTGTAAATGTTGATAACATGATTCAGCACCCATGTCATGTGCCGCTTCGGGATATGCCATTAAAGATAAGAATGCGAGAGGGATGATCATGCGACTTTGGGTTTTATTGATAAGCACAGCGCTCGTTTTGATGTCGGGGTGCGTAACCGGCAGATCGGAGCACTTCAAATCTGCCTCGCAAAAAAAAGCGCGCAATGTGATTCTGTTTATTGGTGACGGGATGGGAATTTCGACCGTCACAGCCGCCCGCGTGTTTGCCGCTGGCGTGGACGGCGAATTGGCTATCGATCGATTTCCTTATACCGCTTTGTCGCGTACCTATAACGCGGATTACATCACACCCGACAGCGCCGGAACAATGACGGCTATGATCACCGGGGTCAAATCCAATATGGGTGTGCTGGGATTCGGACCGGAAACAGAACGGAACGATTTCAACCACGACGGCGATGGTGAACCGCTCTGGAC
>CBDTZI010000397.1:0-3558 GCA_965364865.1 uncultured bacterium
CAATTAAAGACACCTCTACATGTATAAGTGCTACTGTCACAGCAGACATGCGCCTGCACACTGCTTGCAAACATGAGCAATCCCACACCGAAGCATCCAGCCAACAGCTTTTGACTTAACAGGTAATTCTTCATCATTGTCTCCTTACTTATTACGACATTTCAGTCATTGAGATATATCCCGACGATATATCTTTGATTTTTACATCATCAACATATTTATGCATGTGATCACGGGGGGGTGCGAAACTGGTTCGTGCGATGATGCCATGAGGAAAATTCGATCTCAGTTCACGTCGTCAACTGCCAAGGTTGAAGCCCCAATGAACACACATAAAACGTATCCCTATCGTTTTTCCTTGCAATATAGCTTTTGTAGGTGACACTTAGGCAGGTATGTGCTGGCTTAAAAAGCGGCGATTGCGTTCTCTGATACGCGATTTTGAGGAAATGAATTGCGATGTGTTTGACGCGCCCTATGCGGCTGTGTTCATGCGTTGAACGTCAAAATGTCGAACTTATTGCAAGTCATCGCGAATAAGTCTGCGTCAAAATTCTACATACGGAGTCATCATTATGAACCAGCAGGAAAAGGAACGGTTGCAACCTGTTCGAGTTATCGTGTTTGCCATGTCGTTGGGTTGATTGCGTTTTCTTTAGTCGTGATCGTAATGGTGAATGGGGAGGTGCTCGAACCCAACCAGGATGCTGAACAACTGCAGACAAAGTTGGCTGCTCTTCTGGTGGGAATTGCGATTGTCGAGATCGTTGCTTATTTTGTAATGCGCAATGTCATGTTGAAGAAGTTAAGAGAGGCCTGGTGTGATACAAGCGTTGTTGGACGTGCGGGTTCTACCGTTGGTCATGCGGGGGCGATGGCGACAGATAGAAGATCGGAGAGTAAAATCCAAGTTATGATCGTCTATGCTTGCGTCTGTTACGACGTTTGAACATGATGATCATCAGAATGCTGGCTGTTCCCGCACCAGTTTCAGCTATTCCGTTACCACAAAATCTCAGCAAGGCTCCCGCATCGTCACCCACCACTTGCGCCACCGTAAAATCTTTTTCTGATAATAACGTTGCTGGACCAGCTGTATCGGTCGTCTCTGTTCGCCAAACCGCATCCTGATTGATGGTCGGAGGAGTGAATCCCGGTGGAGAACCGACGCCTTCAATGACTTTGACTTGATCACGCCCTGTTCCCCGGCCCAAAGTTAAAGACCATTGTGTACCCAGCACACTACATGACATATTCATGGTTGCATTTCGATCGATCGGTTGATCTTCCATGTCCGGATTGAACGCAAAGATTGGATCAACCGTCATTTCATCCGGTGATAGCGTTGTATATAGCCGAGTCATGTATGGATCACCGTCAAACACGGTTAACGTTTCCGTTAATGGATCGATCACGGTGTCGTTTAATGCGGCGACGATCGCGGCACGTCCCGCAGTTAGCTCTTCCACCGTAAAAATATCCACCAACAATGTAGGTTGTTGATATACGAATTCGCCCTCTCCAACGGGTAACGGCAGTTCACGACGAAGAATTTCCAACACCACGTCGGACTGGAAAACAAATCCACCGGCTACGTTGGCAATCATATCCGCATCAGATGCTATCGCTGCGAGTCGATCCAATTCAGTTGTTAATGTAGATACAGACGGCATTTGCGATAACACATCTATCGTGCGTCCGGCATAATCCGTTGCGAATCCCTGTCCGCCCGCTTCGTTCATCGCAGCCGTAATCAAACCCTGATAACTGGCGTACGCATTTCTTGATCCGGCGTACCAGTTGAGTCTGGTATAGTTGGGTGTAACGTGATGATAATTTAAGGGGACCGCTCTTGAATCGCCAAGAAACCAGACAATCACACCCATATCCAACTGTGCAGCTACCGCAGTTAAACGAATGGGGATCATGGGTTGCGTAGAGTTATAACGCATGATTAACGGTTGAAGATCACCGACGTCTTTATCCTGTTGCAGTCTCAACGCCACAAAGTTCATACCTTCGTCAACATAGGGAGCGATCAGTTCACGCCCTCGATCGGAAAGATCGTAATTGTTTTCGGTTAACCATGTAGCCAGCGCTTCGGCGTCATCGCTGGATACGATTTGAATGTCGAACGGGCCGACGCTGAGTTCCTGGAGTATTTCTACACCGTCATCTTCGCCCGTGGAGTCGCCCCCGGTATCGAGCGGGGAGCTTCCTCCTATAGAAAATACATTGGACAAATCCGGGCAGGGTTGGCCCCTGCGTTCGAGAATGAATTGCGGCCGGGTTACCCTTTCCAGTGGCAAAAAGATCAGATCGCTACCGGTGGATAATTGGGGTACGCCGGGAACGGGTACTACCCAGGAAAAATCGTTGGCGTCGCCCGCGTATTGAATCTGCACAATAGCCGTGATCATGTTTCCGTCTTTGCGGAAGATAATCTGTTCACCGGCTTGATCAATCGGAACAAACTGACAGAAAAAACCGCCGCAGGCTTGCAATCGTTCGATACCTGTTAATCCAAAAAACAATGCGCAGACGAACACAGCCAGTGATGCCGTCGTCGCAAGCATACGCTTTCTATCATTACGTTGCACGCTGATTCGTTTCCTACCGATTTGTTTCACTACGGTTTGTAAGTGACTGATTCGCATGATTGATCTCCTCATCTCCGGGTTATGTGTTTTGATCAATACTACAAATTACATTTCGTTAATATTTAGTAACAGCTCCCGTGCAATGTACGCCTCTCCAGATGTCCGAGCAAGCTTTTTTATTGGGTTGCAGATAGAATTGTCTGTTACACCGTAGATAAGCCCTGTATGGGCGATATATCCGAGACGCGCCCGTGAGGAAGCGTGTTGAAACATCGTGTTTTCTTTATTCCGGTTTCCAGCCCTGGCCCAGTGTGTCACTCACGGCTGGCAAGGAACTACGGGCTGGTGGGGTTGGCCCGGCTAGCCAGGCATACCCGGCTGATATAACCAGCCGGGCTTATGGGATTGTATAGTGTCAGATATATGGCACTTCGACAATAAAACATTATATATTTTCTATTTTTTTCTTGACAAACAAACCGATATCATAGAACATACACACGCGGTCCGATGGAGCACAAACATCGGAAAATAAAAACGATTTAAAAAACGTATCCAAAAATTATACTGGTCAAAAAATCCGTAAAATCAATCAGAGCCCCAAGCGCCAGCGCGGGGTGGTGACCCGAAGATCGAGACATGTTCGTGTTTCATAAAACGACCACCGGTCGCTTGCGCTCCCGGCTCTGATTGGTTAATCGTGTACTCGTGCAAGAAAGGAGGAACGTCTGTATAGAAAGATAATCAACAAAGGTAATTCGTAGATTATTTCTGCGGAGTTTTTGTATAAAGAAATTTGTTATCACTTTATGCGTATGTTCGCATGGGTGAACTCCGCACACACATAAGGCGAGCCGTGAAGGTGCGATAACACCAACACGGCTCTGGCCAACAACACCCTTAGGAGGTGTCGAATGGTTAACGAGAATAGTACCGGAACAGGCAAAGGTAACGCAAA
>CBDTZI010000398.1:0-3529 GCA_965364865.1 uncultured bacterium
GGATTTATTCAGCGGCAAGGGCGAACCTGCGGAATTTTTTCAAAATTTGTTCACGCTCAGCGTTGAGGATAGCGTGGATCAGGCCCCTGCGAGACGTTTGTCGCTGTTTAATAATGTGTTGAACGCCGTTTCGTTTTCCACTTCCAGTAGTTTGTATCTACTCGCGGCTTTTATCTTTTCCATTTTGTATCTGGTGGTGGCCACGGGAGGGACCTGGTGGCTGCTGGGCAGGAAGGGGAGGCGAAAACATGCCTGGACCGCGTTCGCAGCCGTCGCTATTGTAGCGAGTACACTCAGCGTGATCATTGTGGGCGCCATACAGGGGTTTGGCGCAAAGTTGCACCAGATTTCGATTGTCGATGTGCAGCCCGATGATCCGTATGGTCAGGCTACGGTATTTTTCGGTGTCAAAGTCAGCTCTGATCAGGATTTGGATTTCTGGCTACCCGCGGATCCGATCAGTGCGTCCGAGCCAATGGCCGCAAACTGTTCACTCAAACCGCTTCCACCCAGTAACGATCCCAACGAGAATACACGATTCGCAGATCCACAATCGTACAAAATTATCCCTGCCAGCGCTGTAGCACAAAATGTAAGAATTCGCGCAACCTTAAAACGCTTTGAAGGTCGTTGGGAGGGGCCATTGGGCGGAACCTTCAGCGGCTCAGTGACCATACAAAATCGAATGATCACCAATGATAGTTATGTGGTGAATGATTTGGGTGTGGACCTGCGTGATTGCTGTATTATTCAAACCGATCTGGATTTTAACGATGAGAGAAAAGGGTTTCGCAGTGGTGGGATTTATGTTTACGAAATCGGTGATCTTCCCGCCGACGGGGCCAAAGTGTTGCTGGCGCCCCGATGTTATATTCCTGAAGAAATGAGAAATGGTAATGAATTAGTAAGGCCATCATTGACCAATGCGCATACGGCGTGGTCACAGCCTTTTCAAAGTATTTTATCCAGCGGATCCTTTTTTTCGGAAACCGATATCGGGGTCGCTCTCGGCGAGGAATACAAGGCGTTATTGTTGTTATCCACCTTGGGTGAGTACGATCCTGCGTTGCATCGCTCGGCGATACAATGGATGGGTAGCGCTCAAAGCTGGTCACATGATCGACTCCGGCAATTGGATATGCAAAGGGATTTGAGAAGAGATACATTAATTTTGATTGGCCTGGCCGATGACCCCGGTCCCATGAGGTTGTTTACTCGTACGGGGGATAGGCCATATAGACCCTTGGAGCCTGATCCGCGAAAATCATGGTCGATGTATAGAATCAAATTGCCTGTGACGATTCTTGATCCGCCGGGTTTGGTTGAATCTCAAGAATAGTTGCGTGTTGAAATTGGAAATGCCTTAATCTTGCAGAGGACAGTGTATTGATCGTTCAAACCATCAATTTAACAAAGCGATATGGCAAGCTGGTCGCGCTGAACAATTTGCAACTGAATATCGAAGAGGGTGAATGTTTCGGCTACATCGGTCCCAACGGTGCGGGTAAGACGACGACCATTAAAATTCTTTCAACCTTATTGCAGCCTACCTGGGGCGAGGCCAGGGTGTGTGGTTATGTCGTGGGGTATGAGTCCAGAAAAATCAGGCCGTTGATTGGGTATGTGCCGGACTTTTTCGGTGCGTACGAAGATATGGTGGTGAAAGAGTATCTCGAATTTTTTGCCAGCGCGTACAACATCACCGGTAAGCAGCGGATTCGAGTGGTGAGTGATGTACTGGAACTGACCGATTTGATTCATAAAAGCGATGCGCTTGTGGATTCACTCTCTCGCGGGATGAAGCAAAGGCTCAGTATTGCCCGTGTTTTGTTACACGACCCGAAAGTGTTATTGCTGGATGAGCCAGCCAGTGGTCTTGATCCCAGAGCGAGAATTGAAATACGCGAGTTACTCAAAGAGTTGCGCCGTATGGGTAAGACCATCATCATCAGTTCACACATTTTGCACGAGTTGGCTGAGCTTTGTACTACGGTGGGGATTATCGAACAGGGTGTGTTGCAGTTTAAGGAACCGATCGCACAAATCATCAAGCGAGTGAAAACATCGACGAAACTACACGTTAGTGTGACGGAGCAACAGGACTTAGCCGCGTTGTGCCTGGAACGGGCCAACAGTGTGAAAAGCGTTATTCAGGAGGATGGCCACATTGTCGTGGAACTCGAAAAGCAGACTACAGATTTCAGTCAGTTAGCCCGGTTGCTACTGGACAACAATTTTAAGATTCGAGAAATCAAAGAGGAAGAGGTTAATCTCGAAACGGCGTTCATGCGTTTAACCAAGGGCTTGATACAGTAACAACAATAATTGGTAATTAGTAACTTGTAATATTAAGCTTGTCTGTTCGTGCGATTTTCGAAGTGGATTCGTTTTAGATGAATAGTATCGTTTCAAAATTATGGTTGTGGATTTGGCATTTGCTACCGGCGAATCCAATTCTTGTGCGCGTGGTGCAAGGCGCATCGCGCAGGCCCAGACACTTGTGGTTGCGTGTGGTCTATCTTACGGCACTGTTGGCTGTAGTACTTATCTCACTCTTCTTTTTTGTCAGCGGTCAAAACGCGTCATTAACGGAGCTGGCCAAGGGGGCGTCGCAAACCTTTGCCTGGGCTTCGATTACGCAGCTGGCGCTGATGTCATTTCTGGCGCCGGTGTTTACCGCTTCCGCGATCACGCAGGAACGTGACGCACAAACATTCAACATTTTGCTATCCACACCGCTATCCAGCGCTCAAATTGTGTTTGGCTCATTGATGAGCCGGCTCTATTTTGTGATCGTGCTGTTGATTGCAGGGTTGCCCATCTTTTTCATGACGATGGTGTATGGAGGCGTGACCGCTTCGCAGATTGTTGAGAGCTTTGCTTTGTCAGGCTCGACCGCGATTCTCACGGGTGCGCTGGCGATTTTCGTGGCGATGACCGCGATCGGGACTCGTCGAACCATTTTTTCTTTTTATCTGGTCATCGGTTTATACCTCTTGTCGATCTATATGATCGGGCAGTGGGATAGAACCTGGCTGGACTCTTCGCCCCCGAACATTGACGGGGATCGAATGAGTTGGCTCACGCCCTTGCATCCGTTTTTGTCGCTTGATGTGGCCTTAAATCGTCTAAACGCTCCGCCGGAAAGTCGTCTGATGGATCGATCCTCCATTGTTCGATTCGCTTTGGCGCATCCCTCTGCTGCGTATGTGACGTGGACGACGACACTGGCATTTTTATTAACGACCATCAGTATCTTGTTTGTACGACGCGGAGCAAAAACTGGAGAGACCACGTTTTGGACCACATTGACCGACCGCTTCCGTCGACAGCCATTGGGTGAACTGACTCGTCCTCCGCGAACGGTATGGGCGAATCCCGTAGCCTGGCGCGAAGCCAAGACACGGACAGCCAGCAGCGGGGGGATCATCCGATGGGTCACGATTCTGGGTGGATTGATCGCTTCGATCGCATTATTTTATTATTTCATTACGGGTGAGTTATCCGCCAACACCACGATGCAATGGCT
>CBDTZI010000399.1:0-3527 GCA_965364865.1 uncultured bacterium
ACGAGCCGATCCGCCAGCACTGCGGACTAATTTTCCGCCCTGCCCCGGATTCATCTCGATGTTATGAATATCCATTCCCGGTGGAATACTTTTAATGGGCATGGCGTTGCCAATTTTAGGCTCAACCAGAGCACCACTCTCCACCGTGTCCCCAGCCGTCAAACCCACAGGGGCCAGAATGTATCTTTTGTCCTGATCGGCATAGATCACCAAAGCAATGTGGCAGGTTCGATTCGGATCATATTCGATCGCGCTGATCGTACCGATCACATCATCCTTGGTGCGTTTGAAGTCGATCTTTCGATAGATTCTTCGTGCACCGCCACCTCGATGGCGAGCGGTGATCTTTCCATGGTGGTTACGACCGGAGTGCTTGTTCAAGCGCTCACAGAGCGACTTTTCCGGCCGCTTGTGCTTATCCGTCAATTCGGCAAAATCGTTTACAGTCGATTTCCGCCTGCCCGGAGTCGTCGGTTTATAAACTTTTACACCCATCGAGAAACACCCAATCCATCAAAAACGTATTAGTAAATCGCATCTGAAAAACCCGGCGGTTTCTCAAGCGAAAAATTCATAATCTCACTTAGAACAAATCAATGTGGTAGTCCGCGTGTAACACGACCACCGCTTTTTTCCAGTCCGCGGTTTTGCCAACCTTAAAACGTACGCGACGACTCTTGCCCGAATGGTTGGCGGTACGAACCGACAAAACCTTGACGTTGTAAATTTTTTCGATCGCGTTGCGAATCATAGGCTTGGAAGCGCCACGATGAACTTCAAACGTATACGAGCCGCCTCGAGCAGGACGGGAATGCGTAGCCGCATGGGACAACTGCGATTGGTGCGTTCCCTTTTCCGTCACCAGGGGTCTTTTAATAATGTGGTAAATGTCCATTCGTATCTACGCCTTCGACCTAATTCTTTTTCTTTTCGTTATCATCACTGCCACGCTGCAACAGTCGCTCAAACGCAGCCTTTGAGAATATCAATTTTTTTCTGAGTAACACTTCGTAGGCGTTGAGATCATCCACCAGGCGAATGTCGGCATTTTTAATGTTTCGACCGGAAAGATACGTGTTGCGGTCATTTTCATGCATCGCGACCAGACATCCTCGAGTCACATCCAATGCCGAAAGCATCAACGCAAACGACTTGGTCTTTGGCTCACTGTAACTCAGTGGATCGACGATCATCACATCCTCAGATTGAATCTTGGCCAGGATCGCACTGTCTCTCGCCAGACGTCTCATTTTTTTGGAAAAATCCAACGTACGACGTGGTCCACGCTTGGCAAACGTACGACCCCCGCCACGACGAACCGGGGTACGAATCGATCCGGCCCGAGCATTTCCCGTACCTTTTTGACGATAAAGTTTACGCGTTGAACCAACCACATTTGCGCGGTTTTTCGTTCGGGCACTGTCCTGACGTTGATGGTCAAGATAAGTGACGATCGCCTGCTTCAACAACTGGGGGCGAACGCGATCACCGAACACAGCTGGGTCAACCTCGACCTCGCCGATACGCTTACCCTTCATATCAAAAACACCAACCGCTAACATAAGTCCTTATCCTTTCTTCTTCGCTTTGCGAACCACAACCAACGAACCGTTAGGACCGGGGACACTGCCGCGGATTAACAACAAATCATTTTCAGAATCAACTTTGAGTAATTGCAAAGATGGAATGGTACATGTGACACAGCCCATATGACCGGCCATTTTTTTACCTTTTTTGACACCACGACCTGTACCCAGCGTGGAATGACCGCCAATACTACCGGGGGAACGATGCTTTCGTTCCACGCCGTGCGTCGCTTCCTTACCGCCGAAGCCATGTCGCTTCATGCCGCCCGCAAAACCCTTACCTTTGGTCGTGCCTGTGACATCGACATATTTGACTTCATCCGCGGAAAACTGTTCAACCGTCACCACATCGCCACAGGCCATGTCCGCAGGTTCGGTTAAACGAAATTCCTGAATGTGTTTCTTTGGGCCGGTGTTGGCTTTGGCACAATGGCCAATCATCGCTCGGGTCGATCGGTGAGGTTTGGTATCCACGAAGCCCAACTGAACCGCATCATAGCCGCCGTTGTCAGAGGATTTAACATCCAGAACCACGCAGGGGCCAGCTTTGACCACCGTCACCGATTCATACCGACCTCGTTCAACGAGGATCGATGTCATACCAATTTTAGTTCCCAGAATACCAGGTCTCATAAGGGAATCCCATTCTCGCTAACAAAAAGTCTAACGAGTAAATTTTCCTATGTTTGTGTGCGAATTATTCTCACACACGATCTTGTCTGAAATAAAATAGATCAATACTTCGCCATGCCGTCGACACGACTCGCCCTACTAGATAAGGGCTCGCGTTTCTATGTCTTAATTTTGACAAAAACGCCGGCGGGTACCTGAATCCGATTTATCGCTTCTACGGTCCGAGCCGTCGGCTCGGTAATATCAATAATTCTTTTATGCGTCCGCATTTCAAATTGCTCGCGGGATTTTTTATCAATATGAGGACCACGCAAAACAGTATACCGTTCGATACGAGTCGGAAGCGGAATCGGCCCATGCACTTTCGCAGAGGTGCGCTTTGCCTGCTCCACAATCTCTTTCGCAGAGGCGTCCAACGCACGTGGATCGTAGGCTTCCATTCGTATTCGAATTCTTGTTTGCTTGCTCAAAAGATTTTACATCCCTTATTCTTAATCGTTAGACGAACACCACTCTAAAAAACGCAAGACCGGTAAGGATACCCACTCTCCTGTACCTGTCAACCGGGTTTTTTCAAGTTTTCAAAATCTTTCACAGATGTGATTGCTCGAACCCAAAACCACGGGATAAATAGGCCTTTCACCCCTACCCGACCAAGATTTTCATCTGCCGGGTTGAAACGGGAGCATAATGAGAAGGGGTCATCGACGAGGTCGCCCGCCCCTGTGAGAGGCTTCGAAGGCGAGTGACATACCCGAACATCTCCGCGAGCGGCACATCGGCCTTGATCACACGATCGCCGCCACGCATCTCTGTTTCCCGAATAACCGCGTTTCTACTGTTCAAATCGCCGATTATCGCCCCAAAATACTCATTTGAAGTGACGACTTCGGTGTCCATGATCGGCTGAAGCAACACCGAATTGGCATTCTTCATCGCTTCGTAAAAAGCGAGTCGAGCCGCATTTTCAAATGCCAGCTCCGAGCTGTCGATATCATGCTTCAAACCACTGAGAATGGTTGCTTTCCAGTCGATCACCGGATATCCGCCCAAAATACCACTTTGTGAGGCATCGTGGATGCCAACTTCCGCAGCTTGTATGAATTCAGGTGCGAGAGTTCCGGAGGGAACGGCATTCACAATCTCGAAATGTGCCTTTCCAGAGACGTGCGGCCTGGGTTCGATCCGCACATGCACGCCGGCAAAGTGGTTCCGTCCACCAAACTGACGATTGAATTGACCTTGTGCTTCACCAATCGATTGAACCGTTTCACGATAAGACACCCTGGGTTTACCCACGATCACATC
>CBDTZI010000400.1:0-3521 GCA_965364865.1 uncultured bacterium
CCGCCCTGGTTGATGTCGTCGACGATGGCCTGCGTTTCACGGTTGACGCGCGATCGAAACAGCGGGTCCGATTGGGTAATGCGTACCACCGTCGAGTATTGATCCGGCTGCAACGGCAGGCAGTCGACCGGGTCCTTGCCCAGGCATTCGCAAAACTCCTCGTTGATTTCGTCCAGCCCCATGCTGTCGTCGGCCGGTGGATGTTCCTCGAAGCCGATCGTAATCATCACCATTTGCGGCATAGGGTTGTCACTACTGACTTTCCAGTCATCCCACCAGGTGTGCCCGTCGTAATAACAGAATCGTAAATATCGAATTTCCGGCGCGTACAGCTCCTGCCACTGAATGTCAGGCCCCAAATCCGGCGAACCCTGATCTTCGCTTTCGTCTTCAAGGAAAAATTCATCAAAGGCCATCCCATCGACGGGCGTTTCATCCTCGGCCACGATTTCCTCCCCGTTTTCATCCAGCTGGATCGGAGCGGTTGGCCTGGGAATACGCCGTTCGATTCTGGCTAATCCCAATGAGCGATCCCATCCGTCTTCGTGCTGGATTTCCGGGTGTCGCACGATGCTATATTCCACCTTGACCAGGTCGTATTCCGCCAGCGGCGGTTCCGCTCGCGATGGATGATTTTTGGATAGTTCTTTGCTCGGTAATCGTAACGTGGACAGCACGATGTGTTCGCGATCGCCCAGCAGTGCCGCCATCTGATCGGGTGAAGTGGCGGTAGCCTGTCGCAATTCCTGAGAAATACGGTCCAGCACCACTCTGGAAAGACGAAGATTGTAGGTCGCTGCGGTTCCTTCGGCACGCGTTTCCAACACCGATGCATAAAACCAATACGTCATGCTGGAGAGCAAGGTTAAGATACTCATCGCCAACACCACTTCCAGCAACGTCATGCCACGGCGACGATTCGGACGAGGATGAGTGCGAACAGGAGAAGGGGATGAATTAATCATGAATTGTTCCCCTCGTGATTGTTGGCGTTGTTACTGTTTTCGCTGTTATTTCCCGAATTGTTATCATCACCAAAATCGAACAGTCCGCTGTCTTTGATCTGTTGGAGAATTTCAGGCGGCAGGGTGGAGGCTATGTCTTCGAGTTCAAAACCAAACGCGTCCATCAGCACCGGCAACATCTGCAGCAAGTCTTCGATGTCCACCGTGGCCAACAAGGTCGGATCAAACGCCGACAGGTCCAGGCCGGGAATGCTGACATCAGCAAGACGCTCATTAAGTTTTTCCAGCTCCTCTTCGTCCAGGCCGAAATCCCTGGCGAAGTCCAGCGCTTGTGGGGCGCTGCGGAAAGCGTATGCGGTAAAGATTCGATCCGCTTCATCGATATCAAAATCATCTTCCTGGTATTCGTCTTCACGAATATGATAGAGCACATCCAGCCTGAGTTGGAACAATCCCTCGATAGCTGTTTCTTCTGTAATTAATAACCATCCCCAGTCGGGATAGCGAGGGCCGAAGTCGCCGTCCTGCTCATCGTCCACCGAGTCGAGTTCGATCAACCCCAGGTCCATCATCGCCATTTGTGATTCAGCCAATGACATCGCCCGCATTTTCAATTCCATTTTACGAATGGTTGTGGTCGAATCTTGTACCTGTGCGCCGATCACCGACAAACCCAACACCAGCAACCCCGTCGCCACCACCGTTTCAAGCAGAACGTAGGCCCGCGCGACGTGGTCGCGTGATCGATTCATTCTGATGCGGTAATGGCAGTGTTTAAGGGTCGGGTTCATTCGTGTCCGCTTTGACTCTTTTCCCGCGCCCGTGATACGCATTATGAAGCTCTAACACATCATCTTCCGTCAGCGGGTTTGGGTTCAAAAAATCCTGCCGCAAAACCGCAGGCCAATGCTTGTCTTCAAACAAATCCAGCTCTTCTTCAAAAAAAGGTCGTTGCAGCCAGGCCAGTCCCGTCTCACCGTCCAGGATGACATCGATGCTCGGATAATCTTCCAGTGAATCCAATTCGATCCCCGTCGGCGCTTCGGTGACCACAAACGTAACCCATTCGCTGGTCCCATCCGATTCAATAATCAGCGGCGGCCTTTCAGCCTCAAAGTCCTGGTTTTCTTCATCAAACACTTCGGTCAGTGCGTCTTGAATTTCGTTGCGTGTTTCTCGTAAATGTTGTAACTGCTCGATGGTCGGGCGACCCGGTCGAACTTCCGCACACCAGACGTCACCCAAAAAGGTTTTACCGATCGCCCACGGGTCCGTCACGAGATTAAATTCTTCCGGATGATGGATGGGGTCGTCTTCGCGTTCAATGATGGGTTGATACCGACCGTTGAGAAGGTCTTCGCTGTTCTCCAGGTCCTCCTCCATGAGTGGAAATCGTATACGATAACGAACCCCATCGAACGCGGCGTTGGCACGGATCAATGTAATCAAGCTGCGTAACTGGTTGGCAGAACCGGGCAAGGTTTCACGCTCCACCTGTCGCATAAAGTTGGGGATGGTGATCGCGCTGATCAACACCAGTAACCCCATCACCAACACCAGCTCAACCAGTGTATAAGCGTCGTGTCGATTGGTTTTGAATTGTCGGTTCATCCGTCACCCCGATAGCGCCCAATCATGTTGATCAAAAAAAGTTAATACATCATGCCGGGCTTTCACCGGCGCGGTTATACCTTTTCATCTAGCTTTTGAATCCAATCCACCCCTGATCCAAAAGTAGAGTCATCCTGCGAGACACAAAACCGTCTTTACGATTTTTTTATTTTTCGATCCAGTTTTTAATGTCGTCGCTGTCGTCGTCCAGGTTCGGACCTTTACTCCACAGGTCGAAACCATCTTCGTGAAACTCGCCCGGCGATCGATATTCAAAAGGATTACCCCACGGATCACTAATGACATCGTTTTGGATGTAGGGGCCATCGAACCGCTCGTCGTCCACTTCACCCTTTCTTTTCATCAGCACATCAAGCCCTTCGTCGGTTTCCGGGTAACGACCCATAGCCCATTTGTAACTGTCTAGCGCTTTGGCGAGTGGGCCGTTTCGACCGATAGCGGCTTCCGCCAGTTTGATCTTGGCTTTAGTCGCCTGACCCATCAAACTGGGAATGGCAAACGCCGCTAACACCGCCAGAATTCCCGCCACGAGCAACAGCTCGATCAGCGTGAAACCACTTCGTCTCTTTGAATGTCTATTTCGCATGATTTTTCTCCATCGTATCAACGTATACGTTCACTTTGATCTATAAAAAACAGTTTATCTGTTACATGCTCGATCCCATGGTCAGAATCGGCAACAACAGGGCCATCGCAATACAAAACACCAACAGAGCCATGATAAGCAGCAGAATCGGCTCAATAATACGCACACCCAGGTCAACCATACGAGCGGTTCGAGCTTCGTTCGTCTCCGCGATCTGAACCAGCACCGTTTCGAGGTTGTTACCCTCCTCCGCAACGGAAATCATATCGATCACCGCCGGTGGGAACAGACCGCTTTCACCCAGCGGCGCGGAAAGAGCTGCCCCCTTCTTGACGCTG
>CBDTZI010000401.1:0-3514 GCA_965364865.1 uncultured bacterium
TGACCTTTATCAATGGTTTGGCTTCTCAAGCGATTTTGATCCCCGGCGGAAGTTGGGATTGTATCACCGCGAGGGATCCATTACACACATTGCGTAGTACGTCAGCAGATTTTACAACGCTTGATGGTGTAACTTATACCGCCAGCTTTACTGGGCAACGCGTAGTAGGTGAATTCGGTCATTGGCTTGTCGGTGGTAATCTCAATGACGATAATTTCATTGACATTATCGACTTCGGCGTGTTTATGACGCAATTCCTTTCTCCCGCAACGCCGGATACCCCTTGCGGAACCCCTTCACCCGAATCAAATATCAACGGCGATAACGTCGTCGATCTGGTGGATTTCGTTTTTGT
This sequence comes from uncultured bacterium, assembly GCA_965364865.1. Classification (GTDB taxonomy): domain Bacteria; phylum Planctomycetota; class Phycisphaerae; order UBA1845; family UBA1845; genus CBDTZI01. The sequence goes on from CBDTZI010000401.1 coordinate 356, forward strand.
ACAAGTGAACAGCTTGATGGTGTCTGAACCCAAATGTTGCGGTAGTGGTGCTTCCACGGCTTTGCCGTTATCCGAAGTGTCGATCGCGCAACTGCGACGCATGGGCCTCGCTCACTTGAAACACGCAGACCTGAATCGTGATGGAATGTTGGACGTGGATGATATGATTGCGTTTCTAAATGGCGCCCGACCGACCAAAGACTACTATCATCGAGCGGACACTCAACGACGTAAGTTTGGCAGATAATTACAATCCGCCTACTATTCCTGGCAACGACAACTCTATGATTTCAATCGGCTTGGAATCTTCGTGTGCACAGCCGGAGAGAGCAGTTGAATCAGGCTGGCCATATCCTGACAGCCCATATTCAAATTCCCTGCGATATCCGTCTTATCTGAAGTGTTGGAATTTAATCCGTTGAGTGTGTTTTCAAAGGTGACTACATCGCCAACATTTCTTTGGCCATCCCCGTTGATGTCACCTGGTAAGGATGCGATGGAAATCGTTTGCTGGGTGGGTTGATACTTGATCCGAGTCCATGTTCCGCTACGAATGTGTTGATCCAGCGTGAGTGTGATCAATGTACCGTTGGCAGAAAGACTACGGATTTGTGGCGGACTCGTTGAATTATCTGTGATAGAAAAATCGCCTGCTTGGATGTCGTTATTCTCGGATCCAAATGTGATCTGCAGCTTATTCCATGAGGGTCGTTTGCTTCCTGATGCCATACGGAAATCGATGGCTCCATCCGGCGGATCAGTGGATACGAATCGTTTTTTTGCGGCTTTTGAATTTACGACAACCGTTAATTTTTCATATTGCATGGGTGAAATCGGTTCGCTGTTCTGGTCCATCATCCCGGTTGATTCTGAATTTTCCATAAACGCTATGACAAATGTTCCTTTGGCATCCTCTGAAATTTCCATTTTGATGGTGCCGGCATAAAATTTCGTGCCGTCCTGAGGGCACACGGGTGCATTCGTCGGGTCGATCACGACGGACAAAAAGCGATAGCCGGGTGCGTTTCGTGTGTCGGTTAACCGTATGCAATGCAGGCCGCCATGAATATCTCCGGGGTGTTGAGTATCGATAAAAGCGTTATCGTTATTATCTTTATCAATCAACCGAAAAGCAGCCAACTCGATGGGTTGGATCGTACCCGCTTCACCGCTGGAATAACTTTTGTCATCCATTTCTATTTGATACGCCCGGATCTGCTCGCCATTGGGCGACCAGTCTCGCAGAAAAACTTCCATCGTGAATCGTTCACCCGGAGCTACGACGATTTGCGAAAGGGATTGGGGAAGGGGTACACCATTGATGGCGACCACTTCCACTGAGATGGTTGGTGTTTGTGCCTGGGTTTGTGATAACAATAGCAAAAAAGATACGAGGATACACGAAATTGGTTTCATCGTTTGGTTACCTGTTAAAAAAACATACCTCATCCATTACGATTTTTTCACGAGTAGACTATTATAAGCGAACAGGGCTGTGATATCAATCGGCCATCGACGAGGGCCGATGGATCAGGCAATCGGTGCATCATTGATTACGCCGGATGATATCTCATCGGCCAACTCTATTATGCAACGTTGGGTAAGCTCTATTGGTGATGATTGAGGCTGGCTTGAATCAGGGGGTCTGCCAATGGGACCGGGGCGGTCGTTTTGAACGCTCGCAGGAAGATCAGCATAAAAATCCCCAGCGCACCAAACGCCTGGCCCAATTCCCAGATGCCGAACGCGACCGATTCATGTCCTACCGCGGAGGGATAGATCAAAATGTACAGGTCCAGCCAGCGACCAAACAGGATCAGGCAAGAGACTTTGACCAGCATCCCCGGATCCCGTTTCACCGGTCTGGGCAATAGAATGAAAAACGGTAAAAGCCAGGTCACACACATGTTGGTCACAAACAACGGTCCCCAACCGCCCGAAAGACGGCGAATGTAATGGCCGGTTTCTTCGGGAAAGTCGGCGTACCAGATCAACATGTATTCACTGAACCAGATGTACATCCAGAACGTGCTGAACGCGAACAGCATTTTTCCCAGGTCGTGCAAATGTTCCTGCGTCACGATGCCTCGTAGCGGCCCGAGCTGGCGAAGCCAGACGACCAGCACCGTCATCGCCGCCAAAGTACCAAGAAACAAACCTGCAAAATGATACACGCCGTACATTGTGCTGTACCATTCCGGTTCGAGTGACATGATCCAGTCAAAACAGGCAATCCAGAAGGTTAATCCAAAGACGACCAAGAAAATTGCAGATAGTTTTTTATTGGATGCTGAAAGGGCTGCGTCGGCGGTTAAGTCTTGTTGACGCGAGCGCTGTACGATCGCTCTGATGAGCAACGTCCAGACGGTAAGAATGACGATCGACCTGCCCAACACAAAAGGGTAACTCAAAAGGATGCCTTTCATCCCCGTGATATGTGCGTCCGCATGCGTCCACGGGTATAAAGATTTTCCGATAATGAGTGTGATGATAATTCCTGCAGAAGCCCAGGGAATTACACTGCACATGGCTTCGGGTACGCGTCGGATCACCACCGCCCAGTGCGCGCTACAAACATATTGAAATGCGATAAACAACGCGGCTCCCAGCCCCATCCCCAGTAGGCCCATGTTGATTAACAAGAAGCTCGAAAGCGTGCGATTGGTATCAAATAAAAACCCGATGAAAAACGTGGCGACCCCGATATAGGCGAACCAGGTAAAGGCGTTTTGCAGGCGGTTGGATATTTTCAATTCATAGTATTGCGTCGTCATGGATTAATCGCTCCTGCCGATTTCGCCAGCGCCTCGGCCTGTAACGAACGGATATAACTGACAATTCTCCAGCGATCCTCGCGAGAAACCTGAGGGGCATGCGAGGGCATGTTCCCCTGGCCAAAACTCATGACGTGAAAGAGCTGTCCGTCTTTCATGTTGATCGCGTGTTCCAGGAGCAATGATGGCGGTGGGGGGTATCCACGCCTGGCGACCATGCCATCCCCCGCACCGGTTGAGCCGTGGCAGGGTTGACAAAAAATCGCGAACGCCGTCATGCCGCGTGACATCAAATCTTCACCATTATTTGCAATGGGATTGATCAACTCTTCTCCCGCTCGCAAGGCATCTTCCGGTGTCTTTTCGTAATGCAAAGGCAACAAGC
>CBDTZI010000402.1:0-3477 GCA_965364865.1 uncultured bacterium
TCAGGGTTCGCGATATAGTTTTGGCTATCCCGCCTGTCCGCGGCTGGAGGACCAGGTCAAACTCTGGCCGATTCTCGAGCCGGGTAAGATCGGCATTGCGCTGTCCGAAGAATTTCAACTCGAACCGGAACAGACCACGACCGCCATTATCGTTCATCACAACCAGGCGAAATATTTTAACGTACGATAAAGATTCAAAATTTTCGTTACGTTTTTAATACTATGGTTTATTCTTCAACCGGTTTATCAGGCGATTCGGGGTTGTTGTTACTTTTCATTTCACGCTGTCGCGCTTCGAGGTCGAACAGCCGATATTTCTGTAGCAGACGCCAGTCATCGAGCGCATGAATCGCACGCTGTAGGGACGATTTGATATCTTCGTGACGTAATCGCGTCTCCTCGACAAGCTTCTGGATATGCTCCCGCTTGTCCGCCGGAAGTTCGTCCAGTGCGTCCAGGCACCGCTGAAGGGATTGTTCAAACTGTTCGTCTCTCATGGCTTTCCCCATACTCTATTATTCTATACTTCTGCAGAAACTGCGCGACTCGTAATACATGCACGCGCAGGCCCGCTCCCCTTTCATTCTCGGTCTATATCCTTCAGGGTGTAATAAGTATAGGCGCGAATACGAATCGAGGAATCGTGTTACACCCATGACATCTGGCTCACGTTTTGTGGTCGGTTTTCATGACTCAAAGCGACGATTTTTTCGGCCTCTACGAAAATAACAGCGTGTTTTTTTGCGCATCATCCCATAACACGAGCTTATCCCATGCGCATGGGGCCGATAACCACTCATTTTATAGTCGTACCTGGATTGATGTAATCGAACGACTCTTGTGTGAGCGATAACCCTCTGCACGAGAAAATTGGATATCGTAAAATCTCTTATACGACAACCTTGAGCTGATGTTTTGCCAAAATCTGTTGATCTCTGAGGGGGGATTGAGTTGAGGGGAAGAAGCCATGATTAATGCCATCAACAACACAAGCGTGTTGTCCACGTTACGATCGCTCCATCAAAATCAGCAGAGCTTAAATACCTCGTTGCTTCGATTGGCTACGGGAAAGAGAATCAATTCCGGTAAGGATGACCCCGCGGGTCTGATCGCGTCCGAGTTGTTAGCCGCGGAGATTAAAGTACTCGAAGCCGAGACGCGTAGTCTGGAACGATCCCGCTCCAACGCCGCCATCGTTGACGGGAGCATGACCGAAATTTCCTCCATGCTGATTGACCTGAAGGGGTTGGTGGTGCAAAGCGCCAACTCCGGAGCGATGTCGGACGCGGAAATAGCTGCCAATCAGATGCAGATCGATAACATCGTCGGAAGTATTCAGCGGTTCACCGGCCAGACGTTGGAATCGTTGGACGGAGTCAACCTGCCCGATGGTGGTAACGAGGTGATCGACACCGATTTAGCCAACGCCGCGGCTGCACTGCAGGGAGTGACGTCTGGCGGGCCAAACGATTTGAACAGCGGAAATTTCGACGCCGCTTTTCTCGCGATCGATACCGCGATCACCAACGTGGTGACTGCGCGGGGCAACGTCGGAACCTATCAGAAATACAACATTGAGCCGACGATCCGTTCCAACAATATCACGATTGAAAATTTAACGTCGAGCCGGAGCGTGATCGCCGACGCGGACTTCGCAATGGAGATGGCCAATTTGAAGCAGTTTCAGATTCTGGTGGCGGCCAACATCAAATCCCTGAAAATTGCACAGAGTGTGTCAAACTCAATTCTCGATTTGTTTGCGTAAACTATTAATTATTTGCGTATGCCGGGTGCCACGGACAAGATTTTCTTGTCCGTGTTTTATTTTTTTGGGTGGCATGCTCACGCTTGCGTGGGCATGTGTATTCCTGCGTGACATTTGTAATTCAACACGCAGCCTGCAGGGCTGCAAGACAATAGCCGTGGGCAGAGCGAAGCGCCGCCCACGGTAACTTAATCCATATATTCGATTCAACCCTGAAGGGGTTGCACAAGAGATAACTAATTATTTCCTTGTACGAATGTAAGTGCGTTACGTTCGGATTCTTCAACCCTTTCAGGGTTGGATTTTTTTCGTGACATCTAATCCCGGTGGTGGCGTCCACCTGCGGTGGACTGACCACCGGCTACTATCTGGCAGGCCTTCAGCCTGCAACACGCCGGGTGCCCCATTCTTGAGGAGTATGAGTGAGGGATGCAATGAGGGTGTCTGTATTGGCCGCCTTGTGTTATAATATCAATACTTGAGCAACTAATTTTTGGAAATGATGCTCAGAGAAATTGCGAATTATTTTCTACGAAAAGTATCAATCATGAGTACATTCAATACTCTAAAATGTCCATATGTATGTTTAAATTGCGAGCGTGATTAAGAAGTAGAAATACAGTTCAAATATGGTGATTGTTGGCAATATATTTACAAATTAGGTGACAAATTATCTTGGGGTGGAAATGATAAAGATAAACAAGGCTATAAGAAAGTTGTCGTAGATGGTTTTGGTGGTAAATGTCCTACATGCGGCCTTGATGATATCGAGTTTGATATTTTTCTTGAGAATGATGTTATCCTTTCGGCAGCAATTCATACTTCTAAATATAATTTCCTTGAACTTTCAGGCGATGAGTATGGAATAATCTTGGAAGAGTAACAATTAAGCGAATAGTGGGATAGATGCTAACTACTCGCCGAGCGGTACCACCGCAGTGCGAAATGACATACCAATGACGACACGCCGAGCAAAACAAATCCGCTGACCATAATATAGACCACCATGAAGGGTTCAAACGTGCGTACCATCACGCTGGCTGGCAAATTGGATACCATCAACACCGGAAAAATAAACACCAACACAAACCAGAGCGTCCCGCCAGCGAAGCGTTTGTAAATCTCCGCCGGGTACCGAGCCAGGCTCACCGCGTAAAACCACAAATGATCCACACCCGTCTGACGAATCAGCCACACGCTGGTGATCGCAAACATAAACAGCAGCGAATAAAGAATCATCATCCCGCCGAAGATCAACACGATAAACAATGCGACTTTCGTAAACGTAATCACCGTTCCCTGTTGGATGATGGCGTAAATGCAAATCGCCAGTGCCACGGGAACATTGGCCAGCGGTGAATAATCCAGTCGTTCTACGCTCAGCAGAAACTGCGTATTCGCCGGGCGGGTCAACACAAAATCCAAATCACCCGTGCGTACCAGTTGGCTGATCCGCCAGCAGTTGCCAAAGAAAAATGCCTCAAACAAACTGGTCACCATCATGTGCGTGCCCATCAAAAACAGATACTGATGTTCGGTCCAGCCGCTCACGTTGGAGGTCTTGGAAAAAATCACTTTGATGAACACGATCAGCAGCACCACCCAGATCAATTCGCTGGCGACGTTAATCAGAAAGTGACCACGAAACGTCATCTCGCGGATGAGGCTGTTCTTCCAGAAGCGTTTGAGGATGCGGCTATAATTGGCGTGCA
>CBDTZI010000403.1:0-3475 GCA_965364865.1 uncultured bacterium
CTCACTGAGCGAAGATGGAAAATGGATTGGCATCACCGCCAGCATCGGCGGCAGCGAACAGGCTGATCTTTTCTTAATGAATGCAGCCACCGGCAAATTGGAATCACTCTTTCAAAATCCTGAGGTCGTGTTCGGCGGACCCACCTGGCGACGAAATTCTCAGGCCTTCGCCTATCGCGCCAACGATGTATCGCCGTCTGACTTTCATGTTTATATTTATGATCTGAAAACGCGATCACACAAAAGCGTTTTTGCGGGCAAGGGTTATCACTACCCGGTCGATTTTAATCACGACGGTACGAAACTGATGATCGGAAAATACAACTCCGCATCATGGTCACAAATTTTTGAAATTACATTAGCTAGCGGTGATGTACGCGAAATAACACCCAAAGACGAAAAATGGTCGTTCAGCCCGGTCGGATACACCGCGAAGGACAACACCTTTTTGGTCAATACCAATTATCGCCGCGATTTGAAAACACTCTTCGCCATCGACCTGAAGTCCGGAGCCTTAACACCCATCGTCACCGACATCAATCAGTGGGAAGTGGATTTCGGCACGCTCAATCAAGAGCGAACCGTGCTCGCATTTGGGACCAACGAAGGAGGCTATCGCACGCTACATCTTAGAAGTACGAAAGATTACTCAACCCTACCCACACCTGCGATCAACAAAGGCATCGTCGGCAACATCAGGTTTACAGGTAATACCATGCTGTACTCCTTAAACAACGCCAATACTCCGGGCGTCATTTTCAGATGGGATATGAAACAACCGAACAGACCCGGCATCGCGATTACCGAAGCGGATACTCAGGGGATCGATGTTTCCAAATTCCGCCTGCCCGAGCTGATACACTATCCATCCTTCGACGGCACAAAAATCCCGGCGTTTATGTATCTGCCCTCGAATTATAAAAAAGGAACGAAAATCCCGTTCATCGTGAATTATCATGGCGGGCCGGAGGGACAGTATCGACCCTATTTTGGTCGCAGCTTCCAATACCTGTTATCGCAAGGCTATGGCATCCTCGCTCCGAACGTGCGTGGCTCATCCGGTTACGGCAAAGCTTATATCGAGGCGGACAATTACAAAAAACGTATGGTCAGCGTCAAGGACGGCATCTGGGCGGCGAAGTACCTTATCGACCAGGGCTATTCCGCTGAAAAGAAAGTGGGTGCGTGGGGTGGAAGTTACGGCGGGTTTATGACTATGGCGGTCATTACCGAGGAACCGGAACTGTTTGGAGCTGCTTGTAACGTCGTGGGCGTGGTCAACTACGAGACCTTCCTCAAACAAACCAAAGCGTATCGTCGAAAACTGCGCGAGGCGGAGTATGGCCCGCTCAGCGATCCGGAATTTTTGAAGACCATCTCGCCGATTCACAAGGTTGATCGCATTATCACACCACTCATGCTCGCGCATGGCCTGAACGATCCTCGCGTACCGGTGGGTGAGGCCATGCAGGTCGCGATCGCGATGAAAAAGCGTGGCATCGAAGTGGAAGAACTGTATTTCCCCGACGAAGGGCATGGCTTCGCCAAGGAAGAAAACCGCCTGCTCTATTACAATCAACTGGCCAAGTTTTTCGATAAACATTTGAAAGATTGATTGCGAAAACCCGAACGGCTATAACATGTGATAAGAACTCATGCCCGCCATCGAGCGGGCATGTTTTTTATCGCACCTTGTGCAAAAAAATTCGCAGAGTAACGTCGCCCTTTGTGGATGGCGCGTACCGTAGGGTTCAGTATGCGGACCAAGCAGGTCGGGCTATTGCCCGACAGCGACATTTCTCAGTCAATCGTACTACACACGGGTAAGCATTGCTTACCCATGCCACCCGACATATATACACTGCGAATAACCCTCAGTGCGACTTGAACGCGTCCTATCACCCTGTGCAACAGGATGGCACTTTTTCACAGCGTAAGATTCATTCATTTCCTTGAAAAACAGCTATTTTAGATATAGAATGGGCGTATCACTTATTGAGGAGCGATAGAAGCCATGACCAAAATAAAATCAGGCAACCTTAAACCAAACCACACGAGAAAAATCGGGATCGGCCTACTGTGCGTTTTATTCTTACAGCCCATGCTTGCCGGTTGCGGCAATGAAGAATTCCTGGGGCTGGAAGATTATCAACGTGATCTTCTGTTCGCGGCGATCGCGATTCGACTGGCGGACAACCAGAACAATCAAAACAATGATCCGAATGCGGGGGCACCCTTACGCAATGGTTTATACTGTTGGGACTTGAACGAAAACGGAATCGCCGATGTCGAGGAAGATCGCAACAACGATACCATCATTGATGTGCGCGACTGCCTGGGTCTTACGGGTTCACCTGGAGAGGTTGGCCCCAAAGGGGATCCCGGAGAACAGGGTGCCACCGGTGAAGCGGGCAATCAGGGTGAACGCGGCCCGCAAGGTTTTACCGGTTTGATGGGTCCACCGGGGCCACAAGGTGTACAAGGTGAAACCGGAGCGGAACGGTTCAGTATTTTTATCGATGAATTTCATACCAACGATTCACAACAGCGTCTGAGTCTTCTACTGACGTCAATCCGATCACCTGCGATTGGCCCGCGTAACATCAACACGGGCGTCTTACCCGCAATCGCTTTTCGCGCACCGATCCCGAATCGGTATACCAACCTTAACGACGTGACGTTGCGCATGTATTTTCATCGCACCGGAATTGTAAATGATGGTTGTATGGTCTTTCGACTGGATGCGATGCGATTACGCAATGGATCATCACTGGAAAATTATGGTCAAACCCAGTGGGTGCGGATTGATTTCGACAATGTCAGCCAGAGCGTCGTAACCGCTGGCGAAGCCAGTACGTTGGACGCCGCTTTTGTGGTGGAATTACCGGTGAACTCTGCCACCGGATTAAATTTCCCCAGAGACCTTGCTTCCGGTGAACTGCTGGCTTTTGAAATCAGCACAGCCATCGACGAACTCAGTCTTACCATCGACGATGGTGGATATTACCAATTGCTGGGTGTGGAGTTTTACGAATCACCAACCGGCACCGTTGGCTTGTCTGGAGTGACACTTTTTCAGGACGAAAAAAGTATCCAGTGTAATCCGTGATGATGAAGTTATAAGCCATTGGTGATTATACGACAGTTGTGTGGGCCGTAGGATTATAAGTTCGTCCCGTAGGGACGGCTTGATAATAGCCCAGCGATTTATCGCTGGGGATATGATCGTCACAAAAAAGTTTGAGTCCCGTAGGGACGACTGAACACCAATTCAAACAACTTATCAGCCGTCCCTCCGGGACTCAACATCTTCAAAAACCACGAATACCCAGCCATAAATGGCTGGGCTAAATTCGCATCGCCCCTCCGGGGCTTTATAGCAAGGAATTTTCCAGCAAATCGAAATTTGATCACGGATAAGCGAAGCTTGACCATGGTACACATCCGCGATGAAGGACGAACTTTAAACACTGGC
>CBDTZI010000404.1:0-3458 GCA_965364865.1 uncultured bacterium
ACAGCCAGCGGCGCAGCTACCCGCACTCGACCATTGGGGGGATACACCCCCAGATGCAGATTATTGATCGCCTTACGCGCGACAAAAACCTTCACTCCCTGCACATCTATCTGACTTTGCTCAATACTCATTCTGATTCGTCACTAAATCCATCACTTCTTGCGCGCGATCCGCATCCCCGTCCACTACCTCCTTGATGGCAATAAACACCTTTTTCACCTTGAAAGAATTATTTCGCCAATCATCCTGGCGGCTTTGCAACACGGCATGATTCAAAGACACCGCCAACGATTCGTCTCTTCCAAAATTATCGTACAATGCACGCAAACCAGCAGAGTTTATCGCCATAGGATACTTTTCTCCTCGGGACGGATCCTTAACCTTCTTCGACAACTCCACGATCTGCGCCAGATATTCTTTATAATCCAACGCATCTCTTCTTCGTTGATCAATCAACGCATCGAGTAACTCTGACATCTTTTCGAAATACTTGGGATTGATCGGTTGTTCGTTAATGATCAGCTTACGTACGTTGTTCTCGATGGTTTCCGCAACCGCCTTCTTGTTCTTACGTATACCTTCAGGTAACTGTTCGATTGCCTGCTCACCACGCTCAACGAGCAACTCCACTAACGACATGTCTTCAAACGAGGATATTTTCTGGCTATCTTCTGCGCGGATATACATATCGATTAGATTACGCATAGCCGGTTCGTAGCGTTTGAGATCGATGTAGTCGCCAGCCGATAGCATCACCGAGCTTCGCATGTTTTCAAAATGGTTAACATCTTTTTTGAGTTCCTGAATCTCGGCATCTGTATAGCCCGCCTCCGATAGCTCATTAGCCAGATTTGCGTAGGCGCGAATGAAACTGGCTACGTGTTTATATAATGCAACACGGTTCGGCTCGTTTTGTTTGAGTTGCTCTGCGTTGCCGGATTCTCTGGCACAGAAATAACGGGTGTAGTCTTCCAGATTCTTAGGCGACTGCACCGGTTCACAAAGCGCCAGCACCGTTTCGCAGGCATCATCCAGTCGCTCCTTCGCTTTGATAAGCCTGTTTGTAAGAAGCCCTTCCACGTCCTCCCTATCGTAACCCTCGAAGGCACCGGAGGTGTAATCATTAAACGCGCCTTCCAGACTCTTAAATAAATCTTTGTAATCGATGATGTAACCGTAATCCTTATCCTCTCCATCGAGACGATTCACACGGCAGATCGCCTGAAACAAACCGTGATCCTGCATGTTCTTGTCGATGTAAAGATAGGTTGCCGGAGGCGCGTCGAAGCCGGTTAGCAATTTATCTACCACGATAAGAAGTTTCATCTGGGCGGGTTCGTGAACAAATTTATACTTTACGATTTCATCGAATTTATCCGCTTTGTGGACTGCGGTTTCCGGATCTTCATTGAACCAGTCGGCGAGCATCTTCTTGTAGATGGCGTATTTTCTCAGTTTTTCGGTTTCACCCTCTCCCGTTTCTTCACCCTTAATGGATGCCGTTGTTGGTTGGTACGATGTTACGATCGCACACTTGCCAGCCAGATCCGTATTGTCAAACATTTCAAAAAGCTTGCATGCCTCATAGATACTGCTTGTCACGATCATTACGTTTCCGCGTCCACTTTGCAGTCGGGGATTTAATTCAATGTCCATTAAGACGTCGGCGACAATTTTTTCCAGTCGATCCTTACAACTCAACACCTTCTGCATGGTGCCCCAGCGTTTTTTGAGTTTCGCCTTGGCCAGATCGGTCAATCCTCTCGTCTTGCTTTCAAACCAGAGGTCGATCTTATCCTGCGCTGCGATGTTCTGATCGATGTCGCGGGCTTCGTAGTGTAAATCCAAGACAACACCGTCTTTCACCGCTTCGTCGTACCGATACGTATGAATATAACGACCGAAAATTTCGATACTGCTTTTCTTATCCGCTTTGAGCAGCGGCGTGCCCGTAAACCCAACGAACATAGCCGAGGGTAAAATCGTTTTCATCGCTTTGTGCAGTTCACCCGATTGGGTGCGATGGCACTCGTCCACAAACACATAGAGATCACCTTTGGCTTTGAAATCTTTGGGCAGTGATTTTTTAAGTTCTTTGATGAATTCGTCGATCTCGCCGACTTCCACCCCCTCTTCCATACGCCCGAATTTGTGAACCAACGAACACATGAGTGATGGACCTGCGGCGTTGAGGCAGGAAATCAAATCCGCCCCGCTGTTCGTGCGGTAGATTTTTTCATCGATACCCGTAAATACGCCTTCGATCTGTTCATCCAGCTCTTTGCGATCGGTGATGATCAACACCCGTGCGTCGGTCCGGTTTTCCCGCAACCATTTAGCCAGCCACACCATGACCAGGCTCTTACCGCTGCCCTGAGTATGCCAGATGATTCCGCCCTCTCGACGCTTCACAAATTCCTGTGCGGCCCGGACACCGAAGTACTGGTGGTGGCGGCAGATCTTCTTGGTACCGGCGTCGAAGACGATGTAATCGTGGATCATTTCCAGGAAGCGTGACTTTTCACAAAGCAGCAACAAGTCTCGATCCAGCGGATTTTCTACGGAGCTTTCTTCCTTCCATGTGAGATAATATTTCTCAGGTGTTTCGATGGTGCCATAACGTAGACCCTGCGTGTCGTTGCCCGCCTTGACCAGCTGCATGGTTGAAAAATAGTGTTCGATGAATTCTTTCTTCTGGTTGTCGAGGTTCTGGCGGATGCCTTCGGTGACGGAAATTGTAGATCGTTTCAGCTCGATCACGCCGAGGGCGATGCCGTTGACATAGAGCACAACGTCGGGGCGTTTGTTGTTCGTACCGATGACCGTCACCTCTTCGGCAATAGCGAAGTCGTTGTTCTCCGGATAGTCCCAGTCGATCAGCCAGACGGTTTCCGTGTGCTCTCCGACGTCAGGCTTGACCTTCACACCGTATCTCAGCAATCCGTAGACAGCCCGGTTGCGATCGTAGAGGTTTCGACTCTGGTCCTGTGCTTCCTGTTCCAGTTTATGCAGTGCGCGGTTGATCAGGTCTTCGTTGTAGCCCTGTTTTTGTAAGAATGGGATGAGCCATTCGCGTTCGATGTTGCGGTTGTCGGGGCGGTCCTGCCAGTCGCCGAGATATGTATAGCCCAACGTATCCTTAAACAGCTTCACCACACGATTCTGGGTGATACGTTCTATATCGCCGACCTTGCTCATACTTAGTCCCAGCCTTTTTTCAGTTTGAAGCTGACTTCGTATCTGTAAAATTCGATGTTCGGAGCGACAGACAGCGCCCGTTTGATTTTTTGATCATTATCCAGTGCGATGATGACACCTTTTACGGTCTGACCGTTTTCGGCCAGTTCTTCCAACACGTACCCCATATAGCGCTGGACCTGACCGACTACGACGTCGCTCGCGCGGCCTTTTTTCAACTCCACAACCAGCAATTCTTTTTTGTCTTTACTGATCGCCAG
>CBDTZI010000405.1:0-3449 GCA_965364865.1 uncultured bacterium
ATCAGCGACGAATCCAGTCCGCCGGCCAAAAACATGGACACGGGAACGTCAGCCCGCATCCGAATCCGTACCGCATCCTCAAGCAATTCAATAAATCGATCGACCGCCACTTTTTCGTCAGTGATTTTGTGATCGACCTGCTGTTCGATATCCCAGTACGGACGAGTCTGCACCGTCCCTTTGGGCAGGTCATAAATCAGATAATGGCCGGGCCTTAGCGCCAGCACATCCTTATACAACGTGTGTTCATTGAGGCAGAACTCGAACAGATCGAACACATCATGACCGACGAACTGTAAGCCGGAAAACGCCTTGATTTCCGAGGCGAATTCAAATCGGCCATTCACGCAGCGATAGAAAAAAGGTTTCTTTCCCATCCGGTCGCGAGCACAGAAAAATCGCTCGCCGTCCCAGATCGCAATGGCAAACATGCCATTAAAACGATTGAGACAATCTGCTCCCCATTGCAGATACGCAGCCAAAACCACTTCCGTATCGGTTTTGGTCTTAAACAACCACCCAAGGCCCTCTAATTCCGTTCGCAGTTCACCATGGTTATAAATCTCACCATTAAATAAAATGTACTGATCGCCGATGCGAACGGGCAAGTCGATATCGTGACGATCCACAATGTTAAGCCGTGTCTGACCCAGCGTAACCGTACCCAACCCTTCCACCTTCAACGTGTGTAGGTTCGATTGGTCCGGACCGCGATGGTCCAACCGTCGCAGGCTGTGTTCATCGAAGTCCGTATTGATTCCGCCGAGAATTCCGCACATAAACAATTACACCTTTTTCGCTCGACAACTGATTCCCGCGTCTTGCACATCCCAGGCTTGAATGTCCCAGCCGGTGTCAAACCAGGCTCGGAATTCTTCAGGCTCATAGCGATAACAAAATTGCGGGTGGTACCAGTCGAAATTGATAATGTTATTGGTAAAGTAATCGAAGTCGTCGTTCCAGAAACATTTCATGATGTTCCAGTGGAAGAATCGTTGTAAATTTTGCTTGCCCTTTTTGATCCCCAATACCGGAATGTCTTCTTCGATCTCGACATCGATATCCAGCTTCGCCAACACCTGACCGAGCTTGGTAAACCCTTCACACAAACGGGTAGCTTCATCGATGGGCAGATTGCTGACGCGTTCCCGTACATAGTCATCCACGAATTCGCGGACCACCGCTTTCTTCTTGTACACATAGCAGCAGATCTGACCGCCGGGTTTGAGTTTTCGTCGCAGACTTTCAAACGTCTTGCGCGGATCCGCGGTGTGATGAATCACCTGATCGCAGTTGATAAAATCAAAAAAGTTATCGGAAAATGGCAGGCGATTTAGGTCGGCCTGCACAAACGACACGCGTGGATGTTTCACATCTTTACGAGCCATTTCCAACGCGGATCGAGCGGTATCCGCACCAAACACGGTCGCATTCGACAACTCCGCAAAGTTCGCAGCGTCTCGACCCGAGCCCGTACCCGCATCGAGGATAAACTGCGTGTCGGATAAAAAAGATTGCAGATTGGAAAGTTCACCGAAACCATATCGCTGTAAATACCAGTCGGTATAAAATTTTCGTGTGTGTTCGCGATAATAGTTGTGCTTCGCCCATTTCTGCGAAAAGGATTGAACGGTCTGGGTCAGCGCGACTTCATCACTGACGAAATCAGGAATCCCGTCTCGAAGCGCAAACGAGCCACCCTTTTTACTTCTGCTCGACAGGGTAGCGGCAACTACCTCTTCCGCGTTTTTGTCGACGACATCCACATCCAAATGATCCAGCGTATCTGGACAAACCAGATGATCTAATACAGCCTGCAACATGTCCCATTCCTTTATAGACTTATCGATTCAGTGACGACCGCTTTGCAGCACGGTCAGCCGGTGCAATACCCCTTTTCTCCACGTACCACAGAGCGACGATAGATTTTCGGACGTTATTCAGACCGTCTTGAGATAACGGTTTTGCGGAAGGATTGAGGGAAATCGAATAAAAAAAGTGCGTTTATCAGGTTGATAAACGCACTCGCAAGTGTACTTCTAAAATCGACTTGATCGATCAACGAAACGAACTTGAGCTCGCACAATCAGTTTCATATCGAATACGAACTTCTATACATGCTTTCAATTACACAAGCATTTGATATCATTGGCAGGTTTCTACGTCAAATTGATAAGGTACTCCAAGCCATAGATCAACATTGTAAACCACATCTGCAATACCAACACTCGAATTGTTATCTAGCTCAGCAGGTTGTAGTTTAGATCGTGACTTCCGAGGTTGTAAATTACCCAACCATTTATCCACGAGCGCTAACACGTCTGAAATAGCTGGCTGTGCAGCTGCAGTAAATGGAAACATCGGACGAATAGCGTCGCCCGCTTTTGCTGTTTCTATTATCAGCGCTGTGGAATAACAATTCTCATCGTTTAAGTCCACACAACCAGAATCCACAAGCTGAATCGCATATCGTGATGATGGAATGACTTCCTGACCATAAACCTGAACCATATCGAATGTTGTCCAATCCATGAACAGAGGCGCGTCCTGTAATAGCGACGCCCAGAATTTGTTCGCCTCAACACAAGCTCCACCTTCGCAGTATTGCGATGGTGATCCGACCCAACGCACCTCGCCATTACATAATGGAAAACCATCGACTTCCAGCAGTTTCACACGAACAGCTACATCAACCGCAATTAAGGACACGGGTACGCTGTATGCAATAAAACGACTCTTAGGCCATGTTAATGGAACAGTACAACTTCCACCGGCACAAACGGCATCATCTGCTTCACAAATTCCTCCACCATTACAATTGCTGTCGTCGATACATGGTTCGCCGTTACGTGTTCCGCCATTACATCTGGAACAGTTCAGCCCATATGTGTTTACACCTTGATCATCACATTGAAACCCGTCGCCCGGGCCATAAGGATCGGGGCCAGGCGGAGGCGGAACCAAAACACACTCATCAAACGTGTCACAATCTTCGTCAATACCGTTGCACAAAATTTCAGTATTACCGGGGTATCGACTGGGATCACCATCGTCGCAGTCAATACAAACACCAACGCCATCATTATCAGCATCCGGATCATCCTCCGTACCACCATCGCAATCGTCGTCAACACCGTTGCATTGAACTTCAGTGTTACCGGGGAATCGGTTGGGATCCGTATCATCACAATCTGTACAAGCTCCCACACCATCAAAGTCGGCATCCGGATCATCTACTGTGCCGGCATCGCAATCCTCATCAATCCCGTTGCACAGAACTTCGGTATTGCCGGGGTATCGGTTGGGATCCGTATCATCACAATCTGTACAAGCTCCCACACCATCAAAGTCGGCATCCGGATCATCTACTGTGCCGGCATCGCAATCCTCATCAATCCCGTTGCACAGAACTTCGGTATTGCCGGGGTATCGGCTCGGATCTGCATCAT
>CBDTZI010000406.1:0-3424 GCA_965364865.1 uncultured bacterium
GCCGTCTACCCTCAACTTGTATAGCCTATAAGTTGTCTGGAACCACAGAGGCTCCACGTTGCCTCCGTACAAACCTTCACTTGAGAGCCGCCATCTCCTTCCAGTCCTACGTCCTGGTCGTTCATCTCGCGTTATGCGTGGTACAGCATCTCATCCTGACTCACAGCGGATACACCACCTGTTCGGCGGTGACGACCTCAACTGGCACTATAAAGAATTGTACCTCACATATCCATAACAGCTTGAATGGTGCTGGCCCGACATGTCGTGAGCGATATTGCCCGAATAAATAGAGGATCGACCGACCAGGCACGGACCTGAACATTTCGAAGGTCAGCGGTATGAAACGGCAAAATCGGTTGTGATTATCAGACGAAGAAAATGTCGTAGAAACGCCACACGCATCAGGCATTTACCAAGTGTGACGGAAAATTTTGTCGTAAATCTTATTGTAGTCATAGGTTGCCAATTCAAGACGGTAGTTTTCAAATCGCATATACTATATAGGTAAAGGGCTGGAATCCAACTTATAGTAGTACACTGTAAACCCAAACCTCGTAGATCAATTATTTTTGCCAGTCAAGTCCAAATTCAATTTTCAAGGCACTATCTTCGGTTGCCCCCATATTTTTTTTCACGATTCCGTCAGGGACAGGATGTATAACCGCGGCTGAAACAATAAGCGGTGACCAATTTTAATCAACACCCCACTTTGTAGGACAACGATAGATCTATTCACGTTACAGGAGCATCTTCTCATCGATCCGTTTTGTTAAGTATTTGATTTCGTTTGTGATCAAGGGTCTGTTTTTGCGAGGCTCGATTGGATGGTCGTCCCCAACCCTTCCTTTTCAGGCATGGCTAATAAGATTTTCGACGTCACCCCAAAGCTGGATTAGTCTGCCAGTGTTTTGATGTTTCATGTATGACAAACACCAAAATTTGCGGTTTTATCGGAGTGAACATCACGAGAATTGACAGAAGAGCGATTCGCGATTTTAATGTCCACTTCGCTTTGGGGCGATTAGCTCAGTTGGCTAGAGCACCTGCTCGACACGCAGGGGGTCACAGGTTCAAGTCCTGTATCGCCCAGTGACGTAAGTCGTTGTGTTATAAAGACTTACGACGTTTTAACAAAACATTTCACACATTCTTGTGCCTTGATATTTGCTAAAAGTGTCTCTTTGGTGTCTTCTGCGGGAATACATAGTCTGCTGGGTTATGGCGTGTGGTTCCCAAAAACGTTATCCGAGTGAAAAACGCGATTATCGATGCGTTTTTGCGTCAGCATTTGACATTACGCGAGTGGTGAGAACTCGCGCACAAATCTGCAGAATGTTGTGGTGGATAACACAGTTGCGATCAATGATACTTAGTCCGATACTTGGCCTTATGATGTATTGGCTGCTGACCTAGCGTAGGTGCTGTATCTTTGGTCGGTCCGGCGGACCCGACCGGTTCAATTTTCTCAACACCAGAATAGCAAACATCAACAGGGTAACAGACACTATACCGAGCTTCCAGAGGTACTCGAAAATGGTAAGAGTGAGTGGCTCGAAAATGGAAAACGTTGACAAGGACATCGTTGTCCCCGATATGGTATTGCCGTCCGTGTCAAGTGAGGTCGTGATGTTCACCCATCGCTCATCCACAAGCTGAAAGAGCTGGAGAGCAGACTCATCACCGAAACTCGTTCCGTTGTAGTCGATGCTGATCTCGATCTTCCCGGAGAATTCCGCAGTCGTCGTTACCTCATAGTACGTAGAAGGATCACCCGTCCGAAATCCGTTCGGTGGCGGATCTCCATCGGCCACAATAATCAAACTCGTCTCGCCGGTGCGCGTGACTAGCGTAGCGAGTCCAGTGATCGGACTCGCACCGGAGTCCTCGTCTTCGAGTGTCCAGAAAAATGGCGAACAAGCCGGAAACAACGTGCTTGTGAGCACAGGATCCACCGTCGTGATACCCAGGTAACTCTCCGAGTCGGGTCCAGGCACGAGCGTATCTCTGCATCCGCTGGAATCGCAAACGTGGATCTCGAGGAGGAAGCCAACCGCTTTCCATATCAACCTGCCGGACTCTACTGATTTTAAACTGAAGTCCCACATATCGTCGGCGCTGTTCAAAGGATGTGAGATTTCATATACCGAAACGAACTTTGAATCGACCGATGTCTGTCCAATCGCTCCCTTTCCGTCATCTGTTCCACCTAAGGGCAGATCCCAGAAACGATCATCGCTGAGGATCGACGTAGCAGGCGGCGCAAGACCACTCCGCAATACCTGACGAGCCATGTCCATAAACGCAGTCCAAGAAGGTCCTAACACAAGGAGCAGTACATCATCCCCAGATTCGGCAACTCCGTCATTATCGCTATCGAATATGAATGATATCGAAGCGTAGTTCAACGGTTCATCATTAATGATTTCAGCGGCAAGATAGAGATTCTCGGAATCATTCATTACATACAACCCGCCCTCGATATCTAAGCTGGGTATCACTGCGAAATCGAGGTAACTGAGTGTCGTCAAATCCCACTCACCGTCTGCGAGAACTCCATCGACGCAAGCCGTTCCAAATCCTCCGAAACACCCGTTCGGAACACCGTTTATGTTAGTGATTCTGTCGTCGTGCTGGGGCAGCGGTCACAGGCGTCACCTACGAGGTCATTGTCGCGGTCGGCTTGATTCGTGTTACTCCTAACTGGGCAGTTGTCACATACATCGCCCACCCTGTCACCGTCACCATCTGCTTGATCCGTATTGAGATCATCCGGACAGTTGTCGCACACATCGCCTACGGCGTCACCGTTGCAGGTTCCCCATCCACAATCGACGTCACCATCACAACGTATTCCGGGGTCAGGACCCTCCACGCACTCGTCACTATCGGCTTGATTGGTGTTGAGATGTTCTGGACAGTTGTCGATACAGTCCCATACACCGTCACCCACACCATCTTCAAGATCGGGGGTTAATGGTTGAACCCACTCCCATTTTTCAATCGTCTGCGAACCGAAGGACTCCCTGTAGAAATGATAGGCAAAACTGAAGGAAAAAGTTGGTGCCGCCGGATTGCAAGAGAACCCGAGCGCCGAAACGTCGACGGCCATAAAGTTAATTGTGTCGCGTATCATTCGCATCTCTGTTTCGCCCTCTTCGTAGAAGGTTATAGACTCAGGCTGACTGTCGTAGTCTACAGCGTTGGAGGTTTCGATCTTGATGCGAACCGGCTTCGGAGGGATCAAGGAGTTACCGTAACAAACATCTTCCTTGGAACGCTCCTCGAGTCGCACGCGCGCAGCGGAACCAGTCTGTACAGTAACACCATCTACAATGTCCAGAATAGCTTGAAAAATGGGCTTGTCTGGCACACCGTCTCCGTCCATATCAAGAATCGCATCCCACCTATAGTTGACGTCAAC
>CBDTZI010000407.1:0-3422 GCA_965364865.1 uncultured bacterium
TGATATTGTGTTTTAGTTCTTCGCTCACATGCAGCGCCGCGTTTCGTTCTTCGATTCTTTCAGCCATAGTATCGAAGACCGCCGCTACATGACCGATTTCATCATTTCCTCTAATGTCCGTACGCGCGCTATAATCTCCATCCGCCAGTTTCCTGCAGCTGTTCCTCAGTTTTTTCAATCTTCCAGCAACATAACGTACCAACCCCCAGTAGATCAATATGAATATTCCAACATAACTGGCTAAGTCGATCCATAGGCTACGCCATAGTGATGACGCAGCGCGATCTTGCGCCAGGCCCGCTGGAAGTTTGATGCTCATGATTCCACGTAAATCACCCATCTTATAGTCATAGGAAGAACTGTAGCGGTCGCGAATGGTGGGGGGAGCATCTTCTCTTTTGCCATGACATTTCAGGCAGTACTGCTCGATCCAGATCGGTCGCGTGTAATGGTAAAAAGACGCTCCGCTTTCTGAAGTATAGGAGGTGAACCGTTCCTGAATATCTGGATTTTCGCGATGATAGGCGATCGCCTCCATTTCCAGGGGATCGGCTTTGTTGTCGGGGTTTCGAGGGCGGTCAGATACGTTATTGAAAATCAAGCCGCTGTCAGACCAGTTTTTAAAATCTGTAGAAATCCGGTTCAAGGAGTGGGCAGGTAAAAACCCGACCGTTTTTTCTGTCAGTGGTATGCCGCTATCGAGGAACTGATGGTGATACACGCGGCGTGTAGCCATGAGTACACCGCGGATGTTGCGGGCCTCACGTTTCAAGTCCACCAGAACATCATTATGAGTGTTACGGTAGCTATAGGTGATCTGGCAGCTGAATGCGATCAGGAATGCAGTGACAAGTATGACGAGTAATTTCGTTTGTAGTCTCATTATTATGGATAATTTTTATAATTCAATAGACTAGAATCATAGAAGAAATCCGCACACGTAATAAGAGCATGTAGATACACTCAGCTATTACTTTCGTATTCAGATTTTCAAGATGATATACCCCTAGTGTTATCGTCATTATTACAGTCAGACTAAATTCAAGAGTGTGTGATGTACCGCAGACTACATCTGCATAGCTTTGATATGGGCGTTAATTTTCGGACGTAGACTAGTATGTCAATCACATGGCAATTTATCTGGACGCTCAATATATTACGTCAGTTTTTAACGTCAGATTTTATTAGACGAAGTGAATTCATGAAGCAGCCAATAATTCGTGGAATATCGCCACCTTAACAAATACGCTACCCAGCGGTGAACAACGACGTAACCTCTTGTGTTGACAGTGGTAAGCGTCGTTTGGCATCTGATGACATACCCTGTCACGCCGACACCCCCAAGGGGACTCGAACCCCTGTCTTCAGGATGAGAACCTGATATCCTGGGCCACTAGACGATGGGGGCTAGCAGTTCAGCGAAGTATAGTCGAAAGGACTATGGCACGTCAAGAATCGACGCCTTTGCACTACGTTGAATAATAGAGAAACCATCAGAACCCGAAATCAAATACACGAACGAAATCGCAAACCACATGATCGTCATCCACTACAATCAAACGCATCAAAGTAGATGTTGATTACTGGATTGATGACGAACGGTGCCGCCGATCACGATAGCTGCACTTATAATGATTAGATTTTTAATAATGTATTGACCTTCAAGTGTTAATCCGATGGGGAACCGGGTAAAACACACGTCAGGCAGCAGCAATAACGGCAGTGCCGTGCCGGGCATTTGAACAAACAACAGAAGCAACGCTATGCGGATAGTCGATCGAAACAATAGGCATGCCCCAATGGCGACTTCCCACCAACCCAGGATCGGGATGAACTTCTGGGGTGAAAACCAATAGACCGTACGAGCCACCAAATCCGCAGCCGGGCTCATGCCGAGTGGCTTAAGCAATCCAAACCAGATAAATATAATCGACAGAGAATAGCGCAACATGCGGTGACCAAAATAATTCATCCATGTCGCCACTCGACGGTCGATGTTGTCAATGACGGTTTTAATTTTCATCCTCTTCGCCTAGAATTTCAAATTCCTGCTCGCTAACCCATTCGGGATTCAGATCAACTATATTCCATAATAGATTGAGTGTGCCAAACATGGCCTATCTCTAAAATCTTTCATACTGTCCATTTTGATCTATAAGATAAGTACGATCATGATCATATCGCCCTCAAGGTAGTAGTCAAAATTCTTCTTTCCAAAAAGATGAAGATTTTGCGATAATACTCTATAATATCGCCATCATGGAACGATTTGATTTAGTGAGTCCGTATGAGCCGCGAGGGGATCAGCCCGCCGCGATCGAAAAAATCACCAACGCGATGCGCGCCGGTGAAAAATATCAGTGTCTTTTAGGTGTCACCGGTTCGGGAAAGACCTTTACGATGGCCAACGTCATCGCCAATCTGAATCGCCCCACGTTAATCATCTCGCACAACAAAACATTGGCCGCTCAGTTATACGAAGAATTTTCTGAGCTGTTTCCGCAAAACGCCGTCGAATTTTTCGTGTCCTACTACGATTACTATCAACCCGAAGCCTACATCCCCCAGCGCGACATTTACATCGAAAAAGACGCATCACGCAACGACGATCTCGACCGGCTGAGACTAAGCACCACCAGTACATTGGTCTCGCGCAACGATGCGATTATCGTAACCAGCGTGTCGTGCATTTTCGGCCTGGGCAGCCCCGAAGATTACAAAGCCAGCGTGATCGTGATCGAAGTCGGTATGTCGATGGACCGTGACGAGCTGCTCAAGCGGTTTATCGATCTGCAATACAACCGCAACGACATGGATTTCAAGCGGGGCCACTTTCGCGTACGCGGCGACATCGTCGAGCTTCACCCCGCAGATGAACAGTTCGCCTATCGCATCGAGATGTTCGGCGACGAAATCGAAAAACTCGAAACGATCGACCCGCTTACCGGCAAATCGCTCGGCACGCATAAGAAAATTTTTATCTTCCCCGCGGTTCATTATGTCATGCCCGAAGATCGCATCGCCCGTGCGACCACAGCCATTTTGGAAGAACTCGATCAGCAGGTGATGAAGTTTCGCCGGCTGGGAAAACTGCTCGAAGCCCAAAGACTCACCGCTCGAACCAAATACGACGTCGAAATGTTGCGCGAGGTGGGCTATTGCAGCGGGATCGAAAACTACTCGCGTCACTTGAACGGATCGGCGGAAGGGGAGAAGCCCTACACGCTGGTCGATTATTTCCCCAAGGATTTTTTGTTTATCGTGGACGAGTCCCACGCGACGCTTCCGCAGATTCGGGCCATGTTCAACGGAGATAAAGCACGCAAAACAACGCTGGTTGAGCACGGGTTTCGTCTGCCGAGTTGTCTGGACAACAGGCCGATGCGGTTTGAAGAGTTTGAAGCCATGTGGCATCAGGCCTT
>CBDTZI010000408.1:0-3407 GCA_965364865.1 uncultured bacterium
GCTTCCGAATTGGTCCAGGCTTCAAAATTTTCTTTGCAATCCCAAACCGTGTGTGACGCGTAGAGCGTACACTTCTCGTCGGTCGGGCCTTTTAACAAATGAAACTGTTGAAAGCCTGGTACGTTGTCCAGCTGGGAGTCTCGCTTTCGCCACAGTTCTTCAAAAACAGATTCACGACCCGGTGCAATTTGAAAACGATTCATAGCGATATACATCATGCATTCCTTTTTCTTTTAATGCGTCTATCCTAAAGCCAAGTAAGCCCATCTTATGTTTTCGTCATGCTCGATTAATTTTCTTCATCTATTACCACGATTTGTGTGTACGACATCCTTCCTATAGAATTGCCCGCGTGGATTTACAACAAGTTTTTTAGTGATTGACTGTATACATGAGCGATTTTGAATTGAACATCAATCCGGACATTTCGATGGCGTCAACACCTCCGTCATCGTTATATACCTGCAAGAGTGTCTATGTGGTCGCACAGGATCGTATTTTCTCACGCAGTTGGCAATTCGTTGCTCATGAAAACGATGTTCGTGTTCCAGGCCAGACTTATCCCTTTACATTATTAGAAGGATGTCTGGACGAACCATTGCTTCTCGTGCGTGATCGTGAAGATCAACTGCGATGTATGTCGAACGTATGCACCCATCGGGGGATGAAGATCTGCGAACAGGGCGGTGTCGAGTCGTCTTTACGTTGCCGATATCATGGCCGACGATTTAAGCTTGATGGTTCGTTTGAAAGCATGCCGGAGTTTGATCAAGCACAGAATTTTCCCTCCGACGCAGACGATTTGAAAAAGGTACAGATCAAGCAATGGGGGCCTTTTATCTTTGTCAGCCTGAACCCGGTGGTTTCATTCGATGATTGGATAGGACCGATTCGTCAGCGGATGAATTGGGTGGATTTGAGTTTGTACAAGTTTGATGCATCTTTATCACGTGACTATCTGGTTTCTGCAAATTGGGCGCTGTATTGCGAAAATTATCAGGAGGGATTTCACATTCCGTTTGTTCACGCGAGTTTGAATGAAGTCGTTGATTATGGCAGTTATACCACTGAACTTTTTGATCATGGTAATTTACAATTGGGGTTGGTCTGTGGCCGCGATGGTTGTTTTGACTTGCCATCGACTTCAACTGATAGTGGGAAGTCAATAGGGGGCTATTATTACTGGCTGTTTCCTAACCTGATGTTGAATTTTTATCCCTGGGGATTGTCGATCAATATTGTTAAGCCATTGGGTGTGGATCGAACAAGAGTATCTTTCTTAACCTACGTTTGTGATGCAACGAAATTGGAGCAGGGGGCGGGCGCTGGCCTTGATCGTGTGGAACGGGAAGACGAAGCGATTGTTGAACTTGTGCAGCAGGGCGTTCGATCTCGTTTGTACGATCGTGGTCGATATTCGCCCACACGTGAGCAGGGAACACACCATTTTCATCGGATGCTTGCCAATCATCTCAAAGAATAAAAATACTTCTGAATGGCCAACACCATAGAATTACATTTACAAACAGGATGAATTGATTACAGTATCATTGTGTACGCAGGCTCAATTTGATAATTGTTTTGAATCGGCTATTTGGAATTATTTCATGCAGGAACCACAAACATGTACCTTCGAGGATGTTGTCGCAGCTCAGGAGCAGGTGTACAAACATCTGAATAAGACTCCGCTTTTGGAATACGCGGGATTGAGTGAACTGCTTAACGCGCAAGTGTTTGTCAAACATGAAAATCATCACGCGGTCGGATCGTTTAAGGTTCGCGGCGGCGTCAATTTAGCCGCCCGCATTTCTTCCAGTGGTGAAAAGACTTCGCTATACACCGCCTCTACCGGAAATCATGGCCAGTCGATTGCTTTTGCGGGAAAAGTTACTGGATTAACAGTGCATGTGGCACTACCCGAAGGGGCGAACAGGTTAAAAGCTGCGGCTATTCAAAGGCTGGGCGCGAAACTCATTATGCACGGCTTGGATTTTGACGAAGCGCGGGAGTGGATGTGTGAACAAGCCATCAAAGATGACGCGAGATTCATCGGGCCAACGGATCCGGAACTGATTGCCGGTGTGGGCACTTACACCCTGGAAATTCTTGAACAACTTCCCGACGTGGATGCGATCATTGTGCCCGTCGGAGCCGGGTCCGGAGCCTCTTCCGTCGCGCTTGTGGCAAAGACGATCAAACCCAAGATACAAGTAATTGCGGTACAGGCGAAAAAAGCACCCGCGATTTATGATTCCTGGAATGCAAGAAAGCCGGTAGCGGCTTCCATGGAAACGTCTGCGGAAGGCTTAGCCACGCGCGTTGCTTTTGAGAACACATTGCAAATGATGTGTGACGAAAAAACCGGTATAGACGATTTTCTTCTGGTGAGTGAGAAGGAAATGGAAGAGGCAGCCGTGCTGTTGCTTGAACATACACACAACCTTGCAGAGCTAGCTGGGGCGGCTTCATTGGCTGCGGCAATCCAATTGAAGGATCGATTTTCTGGAAAGAAAATCGCACTGGTGCTCAGTGGTGGCAATATGATGGCGAGTAAATTAAAGCGAATCATTCCATAACGACCTTTTTGTGCGTTCGTACTTTTTTTTGTTGCAATATTCAACAAATCTCAGTAAGCTAAACGGTATAAGTTTATCAAGTTGTACATTATCGGGTCATAGACCAAAGATCGTATGGATCACCGCGTTCTTGTCACTTCTTCCGGTTATATACGCTTGTGGTGGGGTACGATGATCCGGGTCAATCAGCTGGGATCATTCACATGATACAATATCATTGAGGAGGAAGTTGGCATGGGTAACGCAGTGTTGTTTACACGTCAAAAGACATTTTCTTATTATCAGAGAATACTCATTATTAGAACGATTGGTTTTTTCGTTGTTATTGGATCTTCCATTCCGGTTTTTGGACAGACGATTCGCAGCACGTTTTATGACGGCGGAGTGAATGCGTATGTGCGATATGCGCACGAAGCGAGATTCGATTCTTCCGTGGTGATGACGATCGAAGCGTGGATCAAACCCAGCGCACCCTTTGGACTGAATCCCACAATCGTCTCACATAACAATGTTTCCTCCTATTGGTTTGGGTTACAACAGGTCACGACGACCACAGCCAGGCTTCGCTTTTATCGTAGCGGTGGTTTGGGAGCAAGCTCAACGGGTGTCATCGGAGTGGGTCGATGGTCGCATGTCGCCGCGGTTTATAATGGCTCGGTCGTGAATTTTTATATAGACGGGAATTTCTCAAACAGCGTAGTGCTTTCCAATTCCGGTTCTGGGTTTAATTCACCTCTTTACATCGGTGGACATGAGGGAGGATGCTGTGCTGACCCGGCTGGCTTCAGCTTTCACGGCATGATCGATGAAGTGCGTATCTGGTCGAACTCT
>CBDTZI010000409.1:0-3384 GCA_965364865.1 uncultured bacterium
TGTCGCCATCGCCCAGGCTGGCGGTGATGTCGTGGTGACCACGACGCTGGTTGAAATGACGAAGGTGCCGCCTGGTTATCTTCCCAAGGTGCTTCAGACGTTACGTCGTGCGGGATTGGTACTATCCAAGCGAGGGCTGGGTGGAGGATTTACACTGGCTAGACCCGCGAAGGATGTGACGGTTTTGGATGTGGTCAATGCGGTGGACCCGATCAAGCGGATCGATCATTGTCCGCTGGAGATCGATACGCACGGGTCAAATCTTTGTCCGCTACATCAGCAACTCGATGACGCCGCTGAGATGGTGGAGAAGTCGTTCGCGTCGACAACGATTGAGGCGTTACTCTCCGCCCCCGGACGAAGCACGCCTCTCTGTAAGCAAACGACCTATCACAAACTGGGTGATTGATTTCTCGGTGGAAAACTACTCTGTGGTAGAGCAAGGCTTGTAAGCCACGAGTCCTGGGTTCAAGTCCCAGCACCCTCAGTCGGTTTTTTCAGATCTGAAAAAGCTGTAATCGTTATTTTCTATCAAGAGCGTACATTTTTCCCATCCATATACATTTGTCGACGATTGCTATCAAATAAATGACATTAATTGATAATGTTGCAATTTCTGGTACAATCAGTCCTAGTCTCATTAACCCTAGCAGGAGTTACGCATGGCAAAGCTTCCAATTGAGGTGATTGATTTTCGAGAAAACCAAACAGCGGATCTCTCGCTAGCAATCGACGAGGCCAACCGGGTCCAATCGGATTTTGAGTTCGCGATTCTTGACAGCACTTATTCGGATGCCCTGCGACTCAATATTTTAAGCGATACTCATACCAGTACGTTCCTTGATGCGGTCAATCAAAAGAAGGCGGAATGGCGTGGCTTTCACCCTGCTATATTCAGTATCGTTGATTGTATTATACATAGCGATACCGGGAAAAACCTCTTCAGCGTTAGACGCTCCAAACAAGGGCTTGGGATAATTACGACACATGCTGTTGAGGAATTAATAACCCACAAAGGAAGCATGGTTTCCTACTTCATATATCAGCTTGCGATTCATGTTTTGGCTATGATTGTTTCCGGAAGAAGAAGCCATACTGAGATACGACAATGCATCTTTGACCGTGCTGAGGTAAAGAGTATAAAACGTGATAGAATAAAGTCAGGTAAAATTTGCGATGAGTGTAGACAATGGTTTCAAAAACACGGAAAAAACTTGTCACCAAGTCAGTTAGTTTCCATAACGCGTTTACTACGACGAAGCTCTGAGTTATTGGAACACATCCCAACAGCAATTGAACCAGCGAAACACGCGGTCTTTATAGGATCATCAACGGAGAAAGGACTAGACATTGCCCGCGCAGTACAAAGCGAACTCCAATATGACTATTCAGTTGAGATTTGGAATCAAAATACAGTATTCGGTCTAGGGACGGCTACGATTGAAGCACTCGAACACGCCGTAGATAATTATGATTTCGGAATATTTGTATTCACACCTGATGATATAGTGCTCAAGCAAGGTCAAGAAACTAATGTTCCGCGCGATAATGTTATTTTTGAACTTGGATTATTTATAGGAAAGCTCAGTCGTTTTCGAGCGTTTGTCATTAAACCAAGAGGTGTTGATCTCCAACTGCCAAGCGATCTCAAAGGACTAACTGTAGCAAGTTATGATCCACAGGATCGAAATATTGATGCTGCCGTAGGGCCTGCGTGCAGACAAATTCGTACCGCGATTCAAACAGCTGTTAACAAAACACAGAACCGGCAAGTCGGATGATTTTCTACTTATTAATTCGTTAATACTTTTCCGAAGTAGCCAGGTCGAAGCCTTCGTGGGTGGAATTGAGGTTGCATTTTCGATATTCCGCACGGCAGGCGTAACAGGCGGTCACTTTTCCCAGGAACATATAAATCACCAGATCAAGCACCAGGGCGGAGGCTAAGATTCCCATGGCGATGAGTAAATTGATCGTAAAATAATAAAGCGACGCCAAACCAAAAACGAACACAATCAAAAAGCCCAGCTTCTGCGGAAAATCCTTGCGAATAAACAATTCCTGACCCTTACACACCGCGCAGGTATCAATTTTGTTTTCAGTGCGAACGATTTGCGAAATATGCATCGGATGTTCCATGTCACATCGCGGGCATTTCATGGTCGTCCCACAATCTTCCAGCGGTTCGTATTCGATGATGGCTACGCAGCCATCTTTGGGGCAGTGAAATCGTATTTGCATCTGTTGTTCGTTCCTGTTGTTTATTGAGTAGGTCGGGCTTCGCCCGACGCTAAGTTTTATGGGTGCGAGAAGTCAAGCTGGAACGAGAATCCTTTCTCGTTCCATTATTCATTCGTTGGTGCGAGAAAGGATTCAGGCACCAGCGTACCCTCCGCGCGGGCTAAAGCCCGCGGCTCAGTAACATCTTATATAGGCCAGCCAAACTCTGCGATTAAAAACGCGTTCGACAGTTCACCGATGTACGCAAAGAGTGATCCGAAATAAAGAATACCCGTTGCGGATTGGGTCGAACGAAGCCGAACACAATCCGATACCATATACGAAAAAATTCCCACCGCTACCAGTCCCACACCGACACGCAGCAGAATGATCAACCACGCTTCCGCCAGAAATCCCCAGGCCATGGGAACCGTCACCAACAAAAAGGCCAGTCGGATCGCTACAGAAATCAACAACAAGCGGCTGAAATGTCGTAGCGGGGCGATGGTCATTTTGGTGGCGGTTAGATAGGCGTGACCAAGAAGCCATGAAATCGTAATGCTTCCCACCAATAACGCTCCGAGAACTTGACTCGCGATGATCATCACGGTCGAAAGCGTGGGTTGCGCATCGGTGGCTAACTGTGTTGCGGCGATGCAGCCCGCCGCTAACCCGGTCAATCCGCCGAAGCCACAAAACAGTCTAAATATCATTGGAATCCGTACGGCAAACGGCGCAATAAATACAACGATGATAGCCGCGACCCCGGCCAGGATGCCCAGTACATAGGACGCGTCGTGTTCGGATGGGGATGTGGGGTCGATAGCGACTTTGCTGATCACAATGAGTACGCAGACGATGGCGAATACGAGCAGGCCGACAACGCGTAGAAACCGCCAGGAAATCTCCGCGGGTTTACCGGTTGCGGTGATCAAAAGCATACCACCAGCTAGAGAGTATAAAAATGTATCCGCCATGAGGCCTCATCGTAATTATCAAACGATATTTACCATGCTTCATTTTTCAAGCATCGGCGAGCATTGTCAGCGGAATCAGACGTGATGGCAACTCATAGAATAAATGGTTTGCAGGTCGGGCTATGCCCGACATGGATTGAGATGAGATTTTCGGCGGGCGTAACCCGTCATACTAATCTAGAGTGTG
>CBDTZI010000410.1:0-3355 GCA_965364865.1 uncultured bacterium
TCCATAAAGTGTGGGTCTGCTTGCAACTGAGATGCCCAGAACATCGTTGTACATGCACCCCCTTCGCAAAATTGCGCGGGTGCCCCGGCGTAGCGAGTTTCCCCATTACATGTTGCGTCCGGCCCAATGTTTTCCAACGTCACGCGAATCGCTACATCCTGCCCATTACATGAAGGAGCAAACCCGATGAATCTTGATTTCGGATAAGGGAATGTAATTCCACCACGAGCAATAGCCCCGTCACAGCTCGCATCCGGACAGAGTGAATCGTTCGCTATGCAATTTCCGCTCGGGCAATTCGAAGAATCCAGGCACAATAAACCCACACGCGAACCAGCGTCACAGATCGTACAAGGCAGGCCATAATTGTCACCCGCATCACAAGCCGCCACACCAGGCGTTCTCGGATCCGGTAGTGGAGGTGCAACCTTCACTACATTCGCTACGCGAAAACTTTGTCTGTGTCGACGCCACGGCACATTAACCTCTTTGTACGACGATTGTTGGAATGACTCTGATTGGTAATACGCGCCTCCGCGTAATTGACGAAAATTCCCTAAATCGGGTAACACGCGTATAGTCTCCACAAACTCGAACAAATTCCCCCCCTGGTCAGATGTTCCATAGAAGCTTGTACTATTCGCCCCGGCTGAGCCGACTGTCGTCGAGTAGTAGTTCAGCCCGTTCCAAGCCGTACCTTTATTGTAATTCATTACATTGATGCCGGGGTTAGAAATATCTCCGATCGAATTTGCAGTAGCGATCGTGGGCAAGTTATCGCTGGTTGTTGCATATAGCCAATAATGATCATCCCCCGGTGGACCTCCTTCAACCTCAGTTCGAGGGTCGTAATACGCCGCCTTGTACCACTCGTTTTCCGTTGGGATAAAGAATTCAGCATTGCTTTTTCGTGTTTCACTGTTGCCATCGCTAATGACATACGCACCATCTTCGGTTGTAAACGCAGATTGTGCACCCGATTGCTGACAGTTTTGAAGCCAGTTTACGAAACGCATGGCGCGTAGGAACGAGATATGATTTACTGGCTTGTTATCCATGTTAGCTGTAACGCTGTAAGTATAGCTGCCCGAAGATCCGTTTCGGATGATACCAACGTTATTAAAGTTCATTTCTGGATCATAAAGATCGTTTGTATCCGTTGTAGCTACTTTATTAAGAAACTGAACATACTGATCAATAGTCACTTCGTGTTTGGAAATGAGGTAGCTATATCCAACAGTACCGATCCCTGGAATGTCACCTTCATTAAGTGGATCAGCAGGATTGTCCGGATTATCTACTCGTACCCATTCGAAGGTGACCTGAGCAGACGTAGGACAGGTTAAACAAAGCAGAAGGATGCCGACTCTCAATGCTGGATGTAGATTCCAATTTTGATTCTTGTACATAACATCTCCCCGCCAGAGTAAGATTCAACAGCCACGAATCAATCATTATAATTTACTGTCAACACACCCTATATGCAAAAAATTATAAACCATTTAATAAATACCCCGAAATGCCGAAAAAAGGGCTTGGATACATCCATAATGTATATACGACATAAATGTAGTAATAGCAAAAGCGTACACACAGGTAAAACTCACGAGAGCCATAATTAATACCAGGACTATTTATCGCGTGGTCAGGTTTGGAGGTCCGATCAGGTCGCGCGCTGGAGGCAGTTTGGGCGCGGGTCTGTTTTTGAACTTTTCATAACTTTCCGTGTGCATACTGGTCAGTTCGATCGGCCTGCCCTGGATAAACATGTGCGATATTCGTGTCACGGTCTGCAAAGGCGTTCCCGTCGTTACGATTAGATCAGCGCGTTTCCCCGTTTCGATAGAACCGTACTGATCGTCAATGCCCAGAATTTTCGCAGCTCCCAGCGTCAAACCATATTCCGCATCTTTCTGCGTAAGGCCGTGTGCCACAGCCATCCCCGCTTGCGTGCCGAGGTCATACGCGCTGGAAGCGCTGCCGCTGCCGAAGCAAAATTCTACGCCCGCTTTTTGCAACACCGATGCACAACGATAGACCGCGTCCCACGGCTCATATTCACTACCGGGATAACTCAGCGGCGTGGATAAAATCACTGAGATTTTTTTTTCGGCTAATGTATCGGCCAGCTTCCACGATTCACTACCGCCGGACAGCACCGTTTTGAGTTTATATTTTTGAGCAAATTCGATGGAATCCAGGATTTGTTTATAGCGGTTCGCGTGAAACACGACCGGTTTTACACCTTGTACATAGGGGATCATCGCCTCAAGCTTCATATCCACTTCAAATCGAATCGTGGAATCCATTTGAGCCAGATCTTTAACTTTGGCGTAGTGAATCGCCTTGGTCATAAACTCGTCCAGCTCTTTCGTCGACGTTTTATGTCTTTTGGTTTGCTTCTCTTTTCGTTTTTTATCCTTAGAGAGATGTACGGGCAGCGAGGGCACGTTCATATGCAAACCAAAGTCCGGCTTGACCGACATTTCGTCTGTGGTCCAGCCGTCGAGATGCATGACGCTGCTTTGCCCGTAAATTATGGTGTTACTGCGACTGAAAAACCCACCGCTTCGATTCGGAGCGGCCAACGTCGATGTGATTCCCGCGGTGCGAGCGATACGAATGTGCTCACTGTGCGGATGCACCGCGCTATAGGTTCGCAAATTCGGGCCAAACTTTGAAATATCGCCGAAGTCGCGTGTACCACGAAGTGCTCCAACCTCGTTTAGACCCAGTGAACTGTTCGCGTCAATAAAGCCGGGATAAACGTGAAGACCCTTTCCATCAATGATCCCTGCACCCGGGGGCACGGTAACGCCGCGGCCCACCGCATGGATCTTGTCTTCCAAAACGACCACCGTACCGTTTTCGATGATCGGACCGCTGATCGGATGAACGGTGGCGCCAACGATGGCGTACGCGCGATGTTCGGTTTGCGGAATGGTTTGATCAACCGCGGCTGGCAGTGTCAGATCGTTGGCAGGTTCGACCGGTTCGGGATCATCGTCTTCAAAATAGACCTCACCGTCGATGATGGTCATGATACATTTACTGAAGGTATTGAGCGGATGCCCGTTGAAGATGGCTACGTCACCGTTTTTGCCGACCTCCAAGCTACCCACGATATCATCGATCAACAATTGCATCGCGGGATTCAGCGTGATAAGTCTCAGCGCCTGATTTTCATTGAGGCCACCCCACTTGATACTTTTGGCGGCTTCCTGGCCCAGATAACGAATCGTATTCGCAGAGTCAGAATTCACCGAACTGTTAATGCCATAGTCTGTCATGAACGCCGCGTTGTGCGGGATCGCCCCGTACGCTTCTACCTTATACGCCCAGAAATTCGAAAACG
>CBDTZI010000411.1:0-3342 GCA_965364865.1 uncultured bacterium
ATCTGTTCGCGCGTTTGCGCGCTGATCGGCTTTCCGCAATCCGTGCAGTGTTGTTTACCCACCCGGGCATAAAGCACCCTTAGGTAATCATGGATTTGCGTGACCGTACCGACCGTGCTGCGCGGATTCCAACCGCTGGTTTTCTGCTGGATGGCGATGGCGGGGCTTAAACCGGTAATCTGATCGACATCGGGCTTGGCTAATCGACCGAGAAACTGCCGCGCGTAAGCGCTGAGTGATTCGAGATATCGACGTTGACCCTCTGCAAAGAGCGTGTCAAATGCCAGGCTGCTTTTACCGCTACCCGATACGCCGGTAAAACAAATTAGTTTTCCTTTGGGAATCGAGAGCGATATGTTTTGCAGGTTGTGCTCGCGAGCACGCTTAACAGTGATGGCCCGAGCTTCCATGCGCAATCAATCAATTTGAATCCGCCAATCTCTCCCCACACTCGATCCGACGGTTGGATGCGAGCGTTACCCCCCGCTTCGATGGGCTGTTTTTTCGATGGCTCGATGACGGGAATCAAATCCAAGATGTACCACACGCCAATATCCTGAATCCATAGCCAACCAGACCACCACCACGACGCGAGCCAACGGATCACCACCCGGATCATCCGCTTCCAGAAGTACGGCACATTCAGATACGTCCTTGTCGGACGATGAACCGGAGTTACCGTTTTTTCGCACCAGTCGGGATTTCATCGCATCCCAATCGGCGTCAAAAGATTGAACGTAATGAGATACCGTAGGCGTCCAATGATTGACCACATTGTACAAAAACTCATCCCGACTGAGCTTGGTACGGTTACGCGATTGAATCACATTCGCGGCGGTAACATCGAACTGTTTTTGCAAAGCTGTTTCACGTTCTTCGTTACTGGACGCGGAGAAATCATCAACAATCGCTCGCAGCGCGACATAGGCCACCTGCTCCGGCGACGCCTGTTCGTTGAGATTCATGTTGTAATGATTGACGGCATGCACCTCGACGTGTCTCACATTGCGGCCCGCAAGACGAACGTCACGGTCGCATCCGCTGACCACGATCAATAAGGCACACACGACCCAGGAAATTGTTTTTGAGTGATTCAGAATGTTCATGGAATCAGTCTAAACGCCTTATCCTGACGATGCAAATCACACCCGGCTTGTACACTCCCAACCTCGACGCTACACTGATTTGAAAGACACAAACAAAGGGCGATATGGCTGAAACCAACGAAAATCTCTGGGCGCCGTGGCGAATGGAATACATCCGTTCCCTTGAAAACGAGCAGGAGCAGGACGGCTGTTTCCTCTGTCGTTACTGGCAGCACCATGAAGACGACGTGAAGAATCGCGTGGTCTGGCGATCGGAATCCACGTTTGTAGTGATGAACCGATTCCCCTACACCAATGGCCACCTGCTCATCGCACACGCGCATCACAAAGGCGACATCACCGATCTATCCAATGACGAAATGTACGAGATGTCAGCTGCGATACGCAGCGCGGTAGGAATTTTGAAAGACACGGTACACGCACAAGGCTTTAACATCGGTTATAACATCGGTCGATGTGCGGGCGCGGGGTTGCCGGATCATGTACACGCCCACATCGTTCCCCGTTGGTCGGGTGATACGAACTACATGGCTGTGCTGGGTGATACGCGCGTGATACCGGATGCGCTGGATACACTTTACGCTGAACTTGTTCAACAAGCCGAGCAAGCGGGATTTCGTTCGTGAACATGATCTTATCATTTTCCTGAGCCGCGGGCTTTAGCCCGCGCGGTTCTACACAGTAATAAAATGCCCGAATCACAATTACTCGCACCCTACGCCATTCGATCAACCGATTCCGCCGGGCGTAGACATTTTGAACAAGCAGACACTTTGCGTTCCCCTTTTGAACTCGACCGCCATCGTATCATCGAATGCACCGCTTTTAGACGACTCGAAGGCAAGACGCAAGTCTTCGCACCATCGCAACACGATCATTTTCGTTCTCGATTAACCCATACGCTGGAAGTCACGTCTGTCGCGCGAACCCTCGCCGTGGGATTGCTTGCGAACGAGTATCTAACCGAGTCGATCACGCTGGCTCACGATCTGGGCCATCCACCCTTTGGTCATGCGGGTGAAGCGGCGTTGGATGAAATCATGGTCGATCAGGGCGGCTTCAACCACAACGCTCATTCCCTGCGCGTGGTCGAATATCTTGAACACCCCTTCCCACCCTTTCGTGGCTTGAACCTAACGCTCGAAACGCTGGCTGGGTTGATGGCGCATGACACGCCGCATGATGTTCCTGCGGAGATTGAAAAAAATTCTTCAAACCATGCCAGCCCATCCGTCGAAGCACAGATCGCATCGGTCGCGGATCGCATCGCCTACAACCTGCACGATCTTGAAGACGCCATTGGCGGAGAGATGATCGGGTTGGAAGAATTATGCGTTCTTACTCTATGGCGTGAAGCTTACGATCGCATGCCTGATGATTACAATAATAAAAGCATTCACGCGATTCGCCGCGTCATACTTGATGCGATGCTGAACGATATCCTGACGGACATCCTCGATACCTCGCGCAAACACCTGGCCTCCGTGTCATCACCTGGACAGGTTACGTCAGCTACCTTGCATTCCGAAAATAGCTTTGTCGCACCAACGGATGAGATGGATAGCCACCTTAGCGAACTCGAAAATTTCCTGATGAATTCGGTTTATCGCAATCCCGACGTTGCAGAAATGGACGAACAGGGGAAAGCGATGATCCGATTTTTGTTTGATACCTATCGATCTAATCCCAGCGCGATGCCCGATCGATTTACCACCCGCGTAGACGACCAGGGCCTCGACCGCGTCATCTGCGACTACATCGCCGGCATGACCGACCGCTATTGTAAGGATGAACACACCAGTCTGAGTAGTTAGAACTACGCCTCTCCTCTGAGTCGTGTATATGACTCTCGAATTTGAAAACCCTATCCGAGCCGCGACCGTGAGAGAGCGGGCATTTTTCCCTGAGCCGCACGCTTTAGCTTGCGCGGATATTCGTCCCTGATGAACTTGTAGGTTGTCGGGTGGTATGGGTAAGTGTAGCTTACCCGTGTGATGTTCGTAAGAGTGAAGAACTTCGTTGTCGGGCTATAGCCCGACCTACAGCCCGCTTCCTCACGGGCGCGTCTCGGATTCGATATTCGAAACCGGGTGCCACTGGCGGCTTGCCCGCCAATGTTTTTCGGTTTTCAATACGCACCCGTCGCTCGCGCTCAGGGCTCGGATATACAGGTTTCACAACCCCAAAATATTTTTTGATTTTCTCCTTGACTTATATCAAAATTGATATATATTAT
>CBDTZI010000412.1:0-3334 GCA_965364865.1 uncultured bacterium
TTCACCATCGGCGGTAACAATCACTTCATAACCTTCGAATTGAAGATTGTCGCGCAGGCCCATAGCCATGTCCGTTTCGTCTTCGGCGATCAGTATTTTTGCCATATCAATTTCACTCCCATGCAAAGTTTTTGATTATAAGCTTGCAAGCCTGTCCTTGTCACGAATCCACACCATTTTCGACAACTTGTGATGCCGGTAAGAATATACGGAAAGTACTGCCTTTGACCAGTCTGGATTCGACATCAATGACGCCATGATGTTCTTCCACAATATGCTTGACCAAAGCGAGGCCCAGTCCGGTGCCTCCCTGTTGGCGAACGCGACCGTCCGAGGCCCGGAAAACGCCGTCCACCAGCCTCGCCCGATCCTCAGGCTTAATGCCAATCCCTCGATCGTGTACTGAGATTAAGACGCCGTGTTTCCCACGCCGGGTATCGCGGGTCAAATCGATCGCGAGATATCGCTGATTCTGTGAGTATTTCACCGCGTTGTTCATCAGATTGACCATCACCTGTGAAATCGCGTCTCGATCCGCATCGACCAGTGGTAGATCGGGTTCGATGGAGAGATGATGCTCAAATCCGCTCTGCTCCATTTGATCCCGATAGGATCGGTAGGTCTCCTCGACGACATTCCCGATATCGATCGGCTCGAGATGGTACTCTTTTTTACCGGCTTCGATCCGTGCGAAATCGAGAATGTTATCAATCAGATTCGTCAGCCGCGTACTTTCGCGCGTGATGATTTCGTAATACTCATTGCGTTTTTCTTCTGATTGAACTCTTCCGGATTGCAATGTTTCACCAAACATGCGAATCAGCGCCAGCGGTGTTTTGAGTTCGTGAGAAACATCCGCAACAAAGTTGGCCTTGAGTTCTGCCAGGGCAAGTTCGCGTTTGGCTAAGCGGACTACAAACCACATCGCCCCCAGAAGCGTCATCAGCGCAAGAATCATTAAACCAATAATGGCCATTGTTTGCCCCGTGACCGTGCTGAGTTGTTCGTTGATAAAAGCTTCACTCGGCTGAATACCCCAAAAGCGCATGGCTTGATATAACGGCTGAAACCATTTTTTATGGGGTTCGTTGGCCGCGACCAGTTCCAGCCCCGAGTCGGCTGGCAGCAGCGGTTCGATCAGGTCTGACCGCAATCGATCTTTGTTGATATGTCCGACTAACATCACGACTCGATTTTTTCGATCATGAACTGCTCTGATCGCTAACACGATCGGTTGGTTACCCAGCGTGTCGTACAACAGTTCGATTTCGGGTTCGTCCTGTCGGGCATGCAATTCGAGTGGCCGTAATGAAACACGGGATTCAATCAGCGTGGCTAACTGATCCGGAGCATCCGGTGGATTGTTCAATGTAATCAAACTGTCGCCATCCCATACATAGAGTCCATCGATCCAGGCCGGAATGATTTGAGATTTTCGCCAGGGTTTGTCCTGAATCGAACAGCAGTGATATTCCACTTCAGTTAGTGCGTTGCTGAGCTCTCTGTTAAAAGCGGAGTTTGTGTACTCGGCGAAGTCCAAAGCGTCGATCTGAGCGATCACCATCAACCGGTGCGTAAAGGATTGAGCCTGTTGTATGGCAAAATAAATTCCGATAACGGCAAAACCCATCGCGAGCACGACCATCCAGAGTCCGGCGATTCTCCAGATTAGTTTTCGATGGCTTCGTGAGGGGTTTTCTGAGCTCATTGGCTATGATTCGAGAAAGCGGTGCAATTTCAAAACGAGTACATCATCAACACCTAAGCACCAGTGAAAGAGAATATCCTGATCGATACAGTATTAGACGATTTTCGTGCGAACTCATTCGTTAGCACAGCATACTGGATATAGAACCAAAATGGTATTATATTGTGAAGCGCGAAACCGGTTTCGGCAAGCGTAGTGTAAAAGATAAGAGTAATTCAGCAAGAAAGCGAAATATGGCTATACCAACTCAAGATCAAGTAATGAATCAGCTTCGGACGGTAAACGACCCGGAGCTGCATAAAGATCTCGTCTCTCTCAATATGGTCAAAGAGGTGACGATCAAAGGATCGCTCGTCGTTGTACATGTCGAGCTGACTACCCCCGCATGTCCGATGAAGGATCAAATTTCAACAGACGTTATGCAAGCGGTGAAACAGCTTGATGGCGTGGAGACCGTTGAACTTCAATGGAGTGCAAAAGTTCGATCTTCACGGCCCATGGCGACTCAACTGTCCGGCGTGAAAAATATCATCGCAGTGGGTTCAGGTAAAGGTGGCGTCGGGAAAAGTACCGCAGCCGTTTTGCTTGCGTTTGGATTGCAACGAAGCGGGGCGACGGTGGGCTTGATGGATGCGGATGTGTATGGCCCCAGCATTCCCACGATGACGGGTACCGAAGGGACCAAACCGACTGTCGATGGTGAAATGATTATTCCACCGCTCGCTGGTGGCGTAAAAATCATGAGCATCGGGTTTATGGTGGAGCGGGACAAAGCGCTGATCTGGCGCGGACCGATGACACACGGCGTAGTCAAACAATTTCTCGAACAGGTGGATTGGGGCGAATTGGATTATCTGATTATCGATCTGCCACCGGGTACAGGTGATGTTCCCCTAAGTTTGGCACAGAGCGTTCCCATGACCGGAGCGGTCATCGTTTGTACGCCGCAAGACGTCGCGTTGATGGATGCGCGACGTGCGGTGAAGATGTATGAGCAATTGAATGTGGATTGCCTGGGTATTATTGAAAACATGAGTTACTATCTCTGTCCCCAGTGTGGTCATCGTGATGAATTGTTTGATCATGGAGGGGCGAAAGCGTCGGCAGAAGAACTGGGCGTTCCATTTCTGGGCGAAATACCGCTCAATGCCAAAGTGAGAATTCATGGCGATAGCGGATCACCAGAAAAAATCTTTACCGATACGGATGATTATGTGAGCGAAGCAATTGCACGGGTGGTTGCAAACGTGGCTGGCCAGGTCAGCATTAAGAGTGAACAGGCAGAACAGGCGCCCACTCTCACCGTTGAATAATGTTTACCACTGGACCGCCGAGACGATCCTCCAGTACATAGGATAGAGAATAACCATGACACTTTCACAATTACTGGTCCAGCAGATGATCGACACGCGTGACTGGACGACGTTGCTGTTGGCTGATTTGCAAGCAGACGACTGGACTTTCCAACCCAAGCCGGGTTTTTCTCACGCCTTGTGGATGTGCGGCCACCTTGCCTTCGCACAAAACACGCTGATTCACGTTCGCTGCCAGAATACGGATGGAATTCTAGACGATTCGTTCTTAAAACATTTTCCGATCGGCGGAGATGTGTTGTCCGCTAATGAT
>CBDTZI010000413.1:0-3329 GCA_965364865.1 uncultured bacterium
TACCTTATCCTGAGCCGCGGGCTTTAGCCCGCGCGGTGATATGAACTTCGTCGGGACCACTGATCTGTCACATGTTTTTCCAACCCGCCCCCGTGAAAACGAATTGCATGAAAATCCGTGTGGGTGGCCTCTTCGATAGGAAATACGATTACGCACCGGAGATATTATGTT
Organism: uncultured bacterium; assembly: GCA_965364865.1. Classification (GTDB taxonomy): domain Bacteria; phylum Planctomycetota; class Phycisphaerae; order UBA1845; family UBA1845; genus CBDTZI01. The sequence goes on from CBDTZI010000413.1 coordinate 172, forward strand.
GAAACGCCCCAGAGGGGCGGCGCGATATTAGCCCAGCCATTTATGGCTGGGTAAACGGTGCAATCAATTGGGGAAGTCCCGTAGGGACGGCTGAAATGTTTGGCCCTGTTTTCATTCGTCCCTCTGGGACTAACCATGGTTTTATACGTCGCAACCCAGCGATAAATCGCTGGGCTATTTTCATCCCGTCCCTATGAGACCAAAGACTGAACTGGCGAAAACAAATGGTTGTGGATGCCATTCGTTGGTGAGGAAGCAGTTGACGTTACCCCGTACTGATTTTGAGTAGAATTTTAATGTTGCTGGAATCGCGGGCAGCCTCAAACGCTTCCATTGCTTTTTCGATTGGAAACGTTCGCGAAATCATCGATCGAACATCCACCGCCTGACGAGCTAACGCGTCAATCGCTTCGGGAAACGGGCCACACCGACTACCAAGCAATGTCACTTCGTTTATCACCAGCATGGCCGGATTGATCTCGCCCGCTTTGGCGTAGGTACTCTTCAACACGATCGTACCGCGTGGCCGGGTCATTCTCATGGCAAGTTCAAGTCCTTCCGGCGAGCCTGTGCAATCTACCACCACGTCACGATCCTGCCGCGGGGCTAAATCGTTTACATGAATACCCTGAATGCCTTTCTTTTCGCAAAGCTCCAGTTTTTTTTCGTTGCGACCGATCATCGTCAGCTTGCAACCCGTCGTAGCCAACACCTGCGCCACCAGTAATCCCAATCGGCCCGGCCCGATGACACTGACATTCATACGCGAATCGATCGGACATTGTGCCAACACCTGATACGCCGCAGCCAGTGGTTCGACAAAAACCGCTTCCTCATCCGAAACCACATTGGGAATCAGATGCAGATTGTGTTCGGGCATGACCACCGTATCCGCAAAGCAGCCATCCCGCCCGACGATCCCCATCACCGTTCGCTTCGTGCAATGGTTGGACAATCCCTTTTGACATTGCTCGCATTTTCGACAGACGCAGTTGATTTCGCACACCACGCGTTTGTTTAACCAGGCCTCGCTGCCGCGCACCACCGTGCCGACCATTTCGTGACCGAGAATGCCGTTGAAATTCATGTAGTGGTCAATGATTTGCAGATCGGTCGCACAGATTCCCGCGAGGTGAACGCGGATCACGCATTCACCTTCGCCAGGCTGAGGATCCGCGTGGTTGGGGTTGTATTCAAGATTTTTATTAAACGTAATCGCTCTCATGACGGAAGTATTGTAGATGATCACCGGCTTTTTGCGATAGATGAGCACTGGACTATGTGAATACTTTTCGTATTGCATCCAAATGTTCGACAGCCAATTGTATCGTCCAGCATTGCATCCAAATGTATACTACCCAAAATGTAGCGTCGAGGCTTGTCCCCGGCGCTAACAGTGCGAGTGACGCCCACATATTCCTCCCCTTTTACAAAAGTCGTCCCGCAGCTTCCCCCCTTTACAAGGGGGGATTGAGGGGGGTAAGCAAGAGACTAGAGACTGGAAACCGGAAACAACAATCAGAGCCCTGAGCGCAAGCGACGGGTGTATTTCAGGGACTAGAGATAGGAGTTTGGAAAAAACTCCTTACGATTTCCATTTATAATTACCTTATTCATGTACCCCGTGCATTTTCCCGACCCATGCGTTATAATCTGCTCTGTCATGTCAATAGATTCGCAACAACCAGAGGGGCCTTCATCGAACCCCGTAATAAAAGCAGCCATCGTCGCATTCGCCACAATGGTCATTACTACTCTTCTATACCACGCACCAGGTCACTGGATCACTGGTGTCATCATCCTGAGTTTGACAGCCGGTTTGATCGCGTATGTTTGGTTACTATCTCGCGAATTTTCTTTACGGTGTTTAAATATTGCAGGTACAGCCCTGTTTGCTTTGTTATCAAATAACATTATCCCAAATTTTAAGATTACAGGTAATTGGGGTGAAACCTCTTTCGGTTTCAAAATTGAAAGCATTGATGTTAACCTCAACTGGATACTCGGAATAATTGTCATTGTGTTTGGCATTTTAGCATTTCTGTGGCGAATACTTCGGTCCAGACAGCCTCAACCACAGGGAGTTGGTGAGATGAAATCGACCGGCCCCAAAAGTCCAACCATTACTATCAGTGGTGACAACAATACGATTGTTGTGGGCGATCAGAAAACGGCTGGTCGAGACGTGATTCATGGCGATCAGATAAAAGCCGGTCGGGATGTGATTCAGGGTGATCAGAACATCACGAAAGGCGACTCAGCAGGGAATTAAAAACATGGAAACAACAGGTTCCGAAAGCCCAATCATCGATAGTAGTGGAGACGACAATACAATTGTGGGTGGCGATCAAACCATTGCTAATCGTGATGTAATCAGCGGTGATCAGATTATCGCTAAAGGTGATGTTGCTGGTGGAAATATTATAAAGAAAACGGAAATCCATATCGATCAATCCGGCGCCAAGCTGGAGGATGAAACACTCAACGGGATTGTAAAACAGCAACTCAAAACCATCACTGAAAAAGACGAACACATCTCAACATTGAAATCTGAAAAAGAAGAGCTGGTACAGAAATTCAAGGATGGTCTTGAACGCGCCAAGTTAGAAGCCGAAAAAGGTGTACAATCTGCGAAAGAAGCTATCGAGGAACTGCGTAAATCGGGCGATACCGAAAAACTTCAGCGCGTTCTGGAACAAGAAGCGGAACAACACAAAGACGACTTTATTGAGCGCTGCCTGGAGATTGCAGCTATCGCCTATCTTCGTGGCGATATCGATACCGCTCATAAACGAGTCGAAGATGTACTCAAACTAGACCCCGATGAGTTACTCGCATTGAATCAACTGGGGCGTATCGAACAATTACAAGGCAATCTTGAAGCGGCTGAGTCCGCCTGTAGAAAAATCCTCGACGTAGGAGAACATACCAATAATGTACACCTACTCGCGGCTGCTTCTGGAAACCTCGGTATTGTATTACAAACACGCGGCGATCTGGACGGCGCAGAAAAAATGTATCGCAAAGCGCTGGAGATTAATGAAAAACTCGGCCGTCTCGAGGGCATGGCCAATCAATACGGAAACATCGGCATTGTATTAAAAACACGCGGCGATCTGGACGGCGCAGAAAAAATGTATCGCAAAGCGCTGGAGATT
>CBDTZI010000414.1:0-3327 GCA_965364865.1 uncultured bacterium
CGCTCAGTGGATGCGCGACATCGCATTACTCGCAAAAACTGTTACAGCCAGCCATCGAAAAAACCGAAGCTCGAACCGGCAAAAAAGCAACCCATTACCCAAGCGGCGTTTCCTACATCGATCTGGTCGTTGGCGAAGGGCCTTCGCCCAAAAAGAGCGACACTATCGTAGCCCATTACGTCGGCTGGTTAACGGATGGAACAAGGTTTGAAAGCTCTCACGATCGCGGCCGACCCGGCACGTTCGGCGTTTCAGATGTGGTTGCGGGATGCACAGAAGGACTGCTCACTATGAAAGTCGGCGGTAAACGAAAAATTTTCGTACCCGCGCATCTGGCCTATGGAAGCAAAGGTCGACCGGGCCTCATCCCGCCAAATGCTCCGTTGATCTATGAGTTTGAACTGCTTGAGATCAAGTAGAATCATTAACCGCTTCCTCGAGTGCCACTGGCGGCTTGCCCGCCAGTGTTTTTAATAGTCGAATAAATTGCCCCCTTCCTCACGGGCGCGTCTCGGTTTGATTTCGGCTGTCGTGGCCCCTCCCTCACGGTCGGGGTTCGGAAAAGAAACCTCCCCCAACCCCTCCTTGGTAAGGAGGGGAGTATTTCGCCGCCCATATTCGCCACCCATAAAGGACGAACACTGCAGCTTCCCCCCTTACTAAGGGGGGAATACAAGGGGGGTGTCTTTTCGTACATTGTAATTAGCCGCTTCCTCACGGGCGCGTCTCGGAAAAAAATTGAGTTTAACGGCCTCTACTAGTTGACTCAGTGACATATGTATGCTCATACACATCGGTTCACTACAACGCTTACAATGTAAATTCAGCCCAGACAGCGGCGTGGTCGGAAGCGGCGTTGGCTGCCCCATGATCCGTGATCTGCTTCCAAGGTGTAATCGCACCGTTGGTAAATTTATCCACATCCCACATGCCCCGCCGTTCGACATGGGCTTTGACCAACGCATCCTTCAGCGGCTTGGAAACCAGTAAATAATCGATCTGTTCGTTCTTCTTAAAATGATACGTCCATCGATCTTTCTTATCGGGGAATTGCTCCGCCAGTACATCAAAAAGATTGGGTAAGGATATCAAAGGTTTCAGTGGATCGCTTTCCGGTGTGTCGTTGAGATCACCAGCTACCACGACTAAATCTTTTTTCAAATCGTAATCCGCTTTTAAGATGTCGCGTATCGCCGCAGCCTGGCTTTTTCGTCTGGCGTTACCCTTGACCGCGTCGCCGAAACCCTTGCTTTTGAGATGATTAATCAACAGCCACAAACTTTGACCGTTGGGCAGATACACCTGCACCTCAAGACAGTCGCGTGAAAAAGTTTTCGATTTTTTGGTGCCGTCAAAAATATGCGTCCACACACCACCGATTTCAAATTTACTAATCATGCCCACGTCGATCCCGCGCGTGTCATTGCCATCGATCAACATGTTATAGCGATACCCCTTACCCGAAAGGCGATCGGTCACAAATTTTTTCAGCGTAAGTCGATCTTCCACTTCGATCATCGCCGTGACGTCGGCTTTCAACTCGCGGATCACCTTGGCTGTGTTTTTGTGGGAATGCAGCTTGAACTTTGCACGTTTTAGATATACGGCCCCTTCCCAATCCTCAATACCGGAGGCTTTCACTCCTGTAATCGCAAACCCACTTTTCTTAAACAACTTTCCGTGATTTTCGTTGATACCGATGTATGTTTTTTGGTCTTTGTATATTGACACTATTTTTTTCTTGTCGCTCGCGGTATATTTTTTCTTCATGAGCAATTTCTGCAACTTATCGATTTCCTTAAGTCGCTTATCGCCCACCGTGAAGTCTTTCAAATTAAATATTTTGGGTCTGGAAAACAGGTTTTCGGCGTTGAACGTAGCCACTCGAAATGTGATGGACATAGAAGCTCTCCTAAATGTAGTTTGTTCACTCAAGCCAATGGAACAACATCCAGTAAGTATCTTCATCAATATCCAGAAAGGATAAATATTGCAAGACCGGCTTCATCCAAAACGGTTCGCCACATCATGCATAGTGCCACTATACAGTGCATTTCGATTTTTATCTTCGCGAATTTTTGGTGTAAAAAATGGTCACTCCCTTACGATCAAGGTTCGGATCAACAGCCCGCCGCCGACCTCCCCCGAAATCCATAGCCCCCCATCTCCACCACCGTAAGTGGAGAAATACTATCGGACGGTACACGCAAACGTCCAAGCGAAGCGGAAAGTCGATACGCGGTTGAATCGGACAAAAACAGGCTATAATCTGTAGATTCGGTGTGATTAAACACCGCATGTGGGCGATTGAATGCCCTGTCAAGATATTGAGCACCCATTCGGTTGATCGGCTTGATCCCGATAGGTAAATTGACGCCCCTGGAAGCTGTTTTCATACCCTCGACGGGCCTATGTACACCCCGATCGGTGTTTGAAAAACCATGTGGGTGATTTTCCACCTTGACCTGACAACTAGCTTTGGGATACTAAGATAGGGAAGGAAAACCCTCCCGCCGAGGACGGACAGTTTTGGTCCAGCGACAAGCGGTCCATCGACAAGCGGTCCACCACCGATTGCACATGAAAGGATTACGTCTGTGTCTAATTTATACGGCTCATGTAGCCGCGTTTACAAAGGATTTGGCCATCAATGCCTGCAGGTAGGCATGGCAAGCATGCTTCTGCTGTCCGCCGCGGGTTGTGGTGCGTTTAATCCGGCGTTGTTGAACCTGTTTGACACCACAGGCACGGGTCAGTTTATCACCATCGATAACGCCCCGGGCCACGTTGTCCTGTCCATCATTAACAACTCTTCCATCGATGAACGGCTGCTCGATTATCTGAACCAAATTAGCGCGTTGGATAATTTCAACGAGCTTGAAAAAACCAATCTCAAACCTCGTATTCGTTTACGACTGCGAGTCACTTTTATCGACGGCAATTTTCAAGTCATTGAGTTTATCACCGGCAGCGCCAATCTGGTGGATCCAGAGTTTGGTGACCTTGCTTTACCAGATTTGAATCAAAACGATTTTTCCAATGCGGTCGTATTGTGTGACGTCGCATCGGTCGCACTGGAACCCGGCTCGAATATCGAAGTGTTTATGCCGGTAGAAATCGCCCAGTTCGATCTGGTGGAAGCCAATACGGATCAAGGTGGAATTACAACCGACTTCCAGGAACGTGGACGTACTCAACCCCGATTCCTGAGTTTACAAATGGATGATCTGGATGATGACCGCAATGTAATCTTACAGCGCAACATTGGTGTTCGAGATGTGTTAAGTCCGGTGAACAATTTACTCTGCGGCTCAGTTGTCGCGGTAG
>CBDTZI010000415.1:0-3322 GCA_965364865.1 uncultured bacterium
CACTTCACGTTCACGACCCAGATTATCGACGTCGTTATCACTCAGGACATAACTCTTAATCAAGCCAAAATAATTTCGCCGCTCGTAATCCACGTCGAGTCCGACCGCCGGTCCTCGCTCGGTGTAATAATCCAGGCTTAACTTCGCATCGACGCCGTCCGGTGTTTCCAGTCCAAGCAGGTTAAAAAAGTACCAGTCTGTTTCGAGTTCAACACCGAAGTCATCACTGAAACCGGTACGGATTCCTTTGATAGAAGTTTCGCCAGTGTTGATGTTCCCGCGAATATAAGGCCAGTACAAGACCGGAGCCCCGCCTACATTGAGCGTGGCGTTGCTGATGGTGAACCGACCACTGCCGATGCCACTGGATCGGTTGCCCGGATCAGCCGGGGTGAGTTCAGACAGTTCCACTCGCTGAGCCCCGAGGTGGTAATGAGGCGTATGAAATTCGCTGGTGGTGAACATGGCGTTGTTCGCCACAAAAGAACTTCTGGAGAGCTGACGAATTTCCGCCGCCCGTAAATAAATCGGTATGTTTCTTGATTCGACCGTCGTGCGTACGATCGCGTCGAGAATAATGGCCCGTTCCAATTTGAAATCGTAGTACAGTCTGGACGCCCGTATGGTGTTCGGACCTTGCGACATCACTACATCACCTTCGATATACGCGGACTCTACAGCCATGTCACCCATGGCGGATGACATCATCTGTCGGTTCTTTCGGGCATGGGCCTCGGAAGGATCCATTTTGGTTGAAGTGTCCTCGCCGGAAATAAAGATAACCGCATTTTCTGCCCGCAGTTCCAGGTAATCACCCGATGCAGGAATCCCGCGGGACAGATATACACCGCCCGTGATGGTCAGCACCCGTTTGCCGTCCTGGCCCCGGGTCACCGAAAACTCACCTGGCGATTGAAATTGAATGATAGGTTTGGGTTGGGGGGTTTTGTCTTTGACTTCGAGTCCGGAAGCGTTGAAAATGCGGAGTGAAATCGAATGATCCGGAATTTTCGGGGCATTCTTTTCCATCAATTGCCGTATTCGATTCCCCTCTTTATAGACCATGCTATCCGAAGACGATTCCATCGCGATGTCGTCGGCGTGGACGGTGATGTTTCCGGAATGATTGATCGTAACAAATAGTGCAGGTCCCGTAGTGACGGTTCCTCCAATTTCCTTGATGGAGGCATCGCGCCATAACAGCACGCGTAACTGCTGAATGGTTCTGCCCGACATTTTCTTATTGGATATCCAGATTACCGCCTGGTTGCTTTTCAACACCTGACCGTTTTTATCACCCATCGATAAGACGAAGTCGCCGAGAAAGTGAAGTGTATCGGTGCCGTCTGAATCTTTGAACACATACACCAGGCGACCATTCAGATTGATGGGCAGGTCGGAAATTCCGGAGGGGAGGAGAGAGTCATCAACACGATCCGACAACGGTCCCACTTGCTGAGCGTTAGCCGTAACGATCAGACAACAAACGAAAACGCCCAGGCCGATCCGTCGGACATCGAGCATTAATGACTGAACCCATGAAAGAGGGGGCCGTTGCGGGTTGGCTCGAAGGTTCCGCGCCTCGTATCAATGCCATCCGCAGGAATGTGGGCAGTATAAAAATATACACTAAGCTGTCAATCATTACATTGTCAAATTCAAGTTTTTGCTCTCTCTCTTTGGGCTAAACTGCGAAGCCATTTCAATGTTAATTTGATGATGAAAATTATTTTTCGAGTTGAATTGAAGTCAGCGCGTGCGTAAGTCACAACCCGAATGTTGTCGAACTTTTGATCGTAATCTCATCTCCATGCCCTTATGGATCACCACTCAAAACCCTTACCCCAAAGGCTATTCATACAGTAATGTCCATGTGAATTTGTTGCTGTAACGTAAATAGTAGAGGAAATACACTACGGCTGAAGAAGGATCGTTATTTGAGCTGGAATGACGGTATCAATTGAAAATCGCTGATATTTCGCAGTTTTCATGCCGTAACGGCAGTATATTTTCGAATGTGAGTTAATTTCCAAAGGCAGAAATAGTGGAAAATTTATAAAAAAAGGGTTCCTTTTTCTTTCGGGATTTGTTAATATGGGGCTGTTGTGAGAGCTGCATCAGGGGGAGTTGGGCCAAGACATCCAACAGATATTTGCACAAAAACCTCCTGATCATACATATATCTACAATACCGTCCTAACCCCCATTGGACGGTTCCCAAGGCCCGGTCCACCCCGCCGGGCCGTTTTTTTAGCCATTCTTTTGATCGTACCTTTCCTGCGGCAGATTGATGGGGCACATTATTGGCCCGATGTTTTTATCTGAAATTTTTTTTTTCAAAAACATTGAACCCACAGGCCGCCCATGCGACTGTATCCATAAGTATGACCCGAACCCACGAGGACATTCAAAACGAGTTGTTGGTGTTGCAATGCCAAAGCGGTGACGAAGAGGCGTTGCATACGCTGGTCACGGTTTGGCAGCCATTGTTGGATCGATTGGCGATGCGATTTACGAATGACAGGGAAGCAGCCAAGGATATTGTTCAGAACGCGTGGATCGCCATTGTTCGCGGACTGAGGCGACTCGATGATCCGGCGCGATTCAGGCCCTGGGCTTATCGGATCGTAACGAATAAATGTGCGGACTGGATGAGGCATCGCATCAAGCAAAGAGCGTTTGAAAATGAATTCATCCATCGCACTGGCGGACAAGCCGCCAGTGGCACCCGGGTTACGGACAACAATGAATCATCGTTTGCATCGGATTCGCAGGACGATGTTATTCGATTGCGTGCGGCTTTGAAGAAGCTGCCGGAGCAGCAGAGAGTGATGTTATCGCTTTATTACCTCGACGGGATGCGGGTTTCACAAATCGCCGATGTGCTGAACGTGCCCGCAGGAACGGTGAAGTCGCGCTTGTTTCATGCAAGATGCCAACTCAAGAAAATTTTAGAAAGGGTAGAAATATGAACGAATTGGACAGGAAAATACGTGAGGCGTTAAATCAGGAAGACGCCGAATTAATGAAAGATTTTGAGGGCGAGCCGTCCATTTTTGAAATGCTGACGGAAACGTTTCGTGGCCAGCACCGCTGGCTGAATATATTGGGTGGATTCATGACATTGATTTTTTTGGGCTTAGGCATCTATTCAGCGGTACAGTTTTTTAACGTTGAGACCGATCGCGATATGCTGATGTGGGTTGCGGCGTTTCTTTGTTGTATGGCGGGGGTATCAATGTTTAAGTTGTGGTACTGGATGGAGTTGCAGAGGAATTCTCTCACGCGAGAGATTAAGCGACTGGAATTGCAGATCGCCCGC
>CBDTZI010000416.1:0-3320 GCA_965364865.1 uncultured bacterium
GAAACTGGTTGCCACTGGCGGCTTGCCCGCCAGTGTTACTCGGACAGATGGGTGCCCCATTCTTGCGAAGCAAGGTTGTAAATCCCGACGGGTCGGGTGGGGGACTGATCACAAAAATCAAAACTTCAAAAAGTCAAAATGAGGGGTGGCATGGGTAAACTTATTTACCCGTGCTCTGTAACGTCACCCCCAGCCGGGGGTCTGTGACCCTGGTGGGCGGCGCATATCCGAACCGCGCCCGTCAGGAAGCGGGCATATTCCAATTACTATTTACGAAACGTCACTGGGTGGCATGGGTAAACTTGTTTACCCGTGTATATTCGCAATACGAGTGTAGGGTTCGCTTTGCGGACCAATGTATCTGAGCCGCATGCTTTAGCTTGCGCGGGCATTGAAAGAGCAAATGTAACGTCGCCCCCAGCCGGGGGTCTGTGACCCTTGTGGGCGGCGCAAAACAGTTCACCCAAGTAGGGTACCGGGTGCATATTTGAAAACCGAATAACACTGGCGGGCAAGCCGCCAGTGGCACCCGAATTCGTATAACCAATCCGAACCGCGCGCGTCAGGAAGTGGCCAAATCTTTTCCGAACCGCGCCTGTGAGGAAGCGGCCTAGTTCCAAATACAAATTACGACAAATGACAGCCACATTGTGTTCCCCACATAGTAAGTAGGGAAGCTGGAGTGCCATACCCAAGCATATTTGACCCATCCGATAACCATGCCTATCATCGCTGGCCCGGGTACGGGTTCTTCACGAAAAAAGCGGTCCCCACGCTTCATCCGCAACGATGAACTGCCACGATGGTTATTTTGGCAAGGAGAATCAATGCAAACCAGAGGAAGTTTCCCCACGAATCGGTGTACTTCGTACATGATGATTCGCCTTTGTAGAATAACTGGAAATACTATATCCGCGCAAGCTGAAGCATGCGGCTCAGGAAAAAGCAGTCGATCCGTGCAAGCTAAAGTTGAAGATGCGCCGTGGCGTGTATGCGGCTCAGGTAAACGCACCGCATTCATTTTATCTATTATTCTGTGCGCTACTGTTGTCACACCGGTGATGGGTCAAGACAAAGAAGAACCTGGCAACACTATCCCTACATCTAAAACACAACTGCGGATCGCGCGGTCCGAGGACGGTAAAACTTTTACCGACACCGGGCAGGTTTTTTTGCAACACGCCGCCGGTGCGGATGTCATCAGGCTGGCTGACGGCTCGCTATTTGTCGTCGTGGATTACGCAAGGGAAGCGGGTGAGCAGGGCGATAAAAACCAGCGAGGCCGTGATAATGAACAGGGAGATGCAAACACGCAAAGTGTACTGGCTGTGGCACGATCCAACGATCAAGGCAGGACGTGGTCATCACTCGAACCGATCGAGTTGTACGGGCCGGGCATGCGAGCCATACAGCCTCGACACGGTGATCTGGAAAAACTTCCCGGCGGGTGGTATCGACTCTTTTTTGCAACGCCGGCGATGGTTCGACATCAAGGTCGCCTCAGGCAGTCCAGCGAAATCACGACGATTCGATCCGCTTTAACACGCAACGGCACAGAATATAAGCTCGAGCCTCGCAGTCACAATCGGCTATTATTCAAGCACGACGTACACCCGATGGCCAGTTGGATCGGCAATCGTTTTCACATGTTCGCGTCCGAACTCCACAAAGGGCGAGGTAAGAAACAGCTTGCAAGCCAGATTCAACATCTGTTTTCCGGCGACGGGAAAAAATTTGTACGCTTAGCTCCTTCGCGCGTCCTCGACGCATCGTTTGTCGGAAGTTTGATCATGGCTTCCAGTGGAGCGCGAGCGTTTGGCTCGAACAAAGATGGTATCGTCTCGTTTATCACCGATCGTGGCCGGGAGTGGAAGCGAGAGGAGGGGGTTCGTCTGAAAAACGGATGGGATCCCGCGGTGGTCGAATTGAAAGACCGAACTTTTTTAATGATTTACTGTCGGGAAATGAACGAAGATTCGCGAGCGTCGTCGCAACTGGTCACCGCGGATGAGGATTGGTTGTTCGAGCAATATGCTTTGATGGCTGAGGATTATGGATCAGATGAATTTCTCGACGAAGAGATTGAACCGGATGTGGATCAGTTAGCTGCTGGCGATTTGGAATCGCCGGACGGTGTCACTGATCTGACAGACGAGCAACCCACTCAGGCTGTGATGCCGCCGTATGACTGGAACGAGTGGGATCCGTTCGAGATGGATGGATACGTTCCGTTACCCGACTTTGAAAGAAAAATTAATTACCTCGAATGGTATGAAAAGTATGCGTTGGATCATCCGGTGGAAAACGCATATGACATCTATTCCACATACACGCCGATGGTTGGTGACGAGCCCGGCTCCAAACCCGCCTGGTCCAAGGATAATCAGCTTGTCAAAGCCAAACCACTTGAGGGGGCGGCGAAACCCTGGGATCCCGCGGCACATCCCGAATGGGAAGAAGATTTGCAGGAGCTTGAATGGTTTTTGGATCAATATAAACAGGCTACGTTGATGGATGGATATGCCATGTCTGTGCAATTGGGTCTACCTTCGGTAGACGACACCAGTGACCCGGACGAACGGAATTTACTCATGGGTATTATGTTACCCATGCTGACGCCGCACCGATCGATGGCCAAGGCAACGATATCCGCTGCGTGGCGCATGGATGAAAACGGCAAGGTTTCGCCGGGGAAAATGTTGGATGCCTGGGAGACGGTGTTTCGCGGCGCAACACACCTGGAAAGTGGTGCGACGTTAATCGAAGACCTGGTAGCCAATGCGGAACGAAGATTGGTTCAGGAAAACGCTCGATACGCTCTGAAAGAGGGCGTGTTTTCTAATGATCAGTTGAGCGACGCGCTTGAGACACTTCAGCGATTTGATCGCACGAAAGAAGATCCGACTCAGGCATTACGCGGTGAACATGCGATGGCCTTGGATATGATCCAACATGTGTTTTCACCACCGGGTTCGGATGGACTTCCAAAATTAAACAAAAAGCGAATGGAAAAAGTGATTTCCTGGTCGGAAATGGATAATGTATCTGTCGAACGCCTGACCCGGATGGGGCCTGACGATGCTTACGCGACCGCTGAAGCATTCGATACACATTATCGCGAATTAGCGCAGAAAATGGAGATCGGTTATCCCGAAGTACGGGCATCGGACATTAATGCGTTTGAGCAGCAGCGAATTCATACCAGCCCGTTGACCGAAATGATGATGCCTGCGCTGAGCCGTGTGTATCAATTTGGTGCCCGTGATGAGTCGGGCCGGCGGGCGACGCAACTGGCCAAGGGTCGACCCCGAAAAATAAAT
>CBDTZI010000417.1:0-3320 GCA_965364865.1 uncultured bacterium
GCGACATTGCGCCAGAATCATCCGCTCCGCCCGCGAGCGTATTTCTTTTTAGCGACGGTAACATCGAAGACGCCGAAAAAATAGCACTGCAAAAATTTGACGCCGATCGCATTCACATTACCAGCCTGGGTACGCGTAGCGACAACGCAGGAATCACGGCCATGGATGCCAGGCGAAACTATGACACTCCTGAAATCCTGGAAGTCACCGCCACCGTCCAAAACTTTGGCGAGGAAACGGTTTCTATGGACGCCACATTGTATGTGGACGGCAACAACGTCGATGTGCAAACCCTCACACTAAATAGCGCAGCCAAACCCGATCCTGACAAGAACGTCAACTCCACTTCAGAACTGGTTGACCCCGCGCAAGGAAGCATTGTTGTCGTATCCTTTGATAACATTGAGTTTGCGGGCAGCGGAGTCGTCGAAGTCGTGCTGCAGGTGGACGACGCCCTGTCCGAGGACGATCGTGCCTGGACGATCATCGAAGAGCCGGGTCGCGTACGCGTATTGCTGGTTTCTCAAAGCCCGGAAGGATATCACCCCCTCCGAGATGCGATCTCCGGAATGAACATCGAGATGGTGCTGATGTCACCTGTTGAATACGAAACCGTCGACGAAATCGATCTCGCCGATGGCGAACGAAGTTTGTTCGACGTGGTGATTATGAATCGTTATTCACCGCAAAGGCTTTATCAGGGAAATTATCTTTTCTTTGGTGCGACCCCCAACATCGAGGGCGTGTCCACAGATGGCATTGTTGATGACGAAATCATTTTCAACTGGGATGAGACTCACCCGATATTACGCCATGTAGCGGTGGAGGCGTTAAATGTTTTTGAGTGGTTAAACCTCAAATTACCACCCGAGTCGGAGTCCATCATTGAGGGAGCTTCTTCACCGGTTCTTTCTTACGTTGCGAGAAACGCGAGTCAATATCTGATTTGTGCGTTCGGTCTGATCGTGGAAGACGACGAGGCATGATGCGAATCAACACCTATTGGCCGGCCAGCGTCGACTTTATCGTGTTTATTCAAAATTCAATATCGTATCTCTCCTCCAACATTGCGACCGGTGGCAAGCGAAGCGTCACACCAGGCCAACCGATTACTTTACCCATCCCTCCGCGTACAGAGCAGGTCACCATCCATCGGCCCGACAACACAGACGATAAAGTATCCGCCACCCAGCATCAGACCATCCACTACGCCCGAACACGACAAGTCGGCGTCTATCGTGTGGAGCCTGGCCTGGCGGGTCGGGACCAGTTTGCAGTAAACCTGTTCAACATCAGCGAAAGCGATGTGAAACCGTCGTCGTCGCTCACCCTCGGCGCCCAATTGATGGAGACCCAGGCAGGTTCGATCGATGTGAATCAGCCAGCCTGGCCCTATTTCATGATGGCCCTTCTCGTGCTGTTAATTTTGGAGTGGGTCATTTACAATCTACGCGTATTCGTTTGACTTGACGGGCAAAATAGATCACAAACTTTCCATGTCATCGACACGAACCATGAAACATGAGACAACATCACCGGCTCACTCTAAGGAGTACCAGGCCGCCCAGACCGAATGGCTGGTGCAGATGCCAGCCTCACGAACTCGCGCGATGACCCGCGGATTGATATGGGCGGTCCCTGCGGCTTTGTTCACCGCGATCGGAGTTTCGATTTACTCCGCCCTGGATTTTTCGCCCACCGGCGTTTCCAATCGTCTGGTCGAATATGGTTTCGGCGTGTTTGCATTGGTTTTTCCCGTGGGTGCGTTGTGGGCAGTGATCAAATCGTTACGGTGGGTGTTAATGGGTTGTTGGCCCGCACCGGTAGGCGTGTTTGCGAATGATCGTGAACTCATTCTTGCGTTGGGACCGGCGGGAACAAAAAATTTTGACGTAGCCCGCCTGAATATACAATACGCATTTGAACTGACCGACGAACTCACGGAGGAGGGTTACGAAGCCTATCTACCGGAAGAAGAACAGATGAGATTGTTTCTGCCGCGTCTGACCCATCCTCTGACGGCTGTACGAATCGACCAGCTCATTTTGGATTATGTGCAGAGAGACGAAGAGACAGCCGCTACGGCGATGCGACCGGCGATCGATCAATGGCGATCACAAAGAGAGACTCGTTCAGAACCCGAGAATCAAGATTGAAATCATTAAAAGTCGCATTGCTGGGATTGGCTGATGTTGGGAAAACGTACCTAGAGGTGTTGCGTGAAGATCCGCGATTTGATCTGATCGCCGTTGGGGATACGGAATCCGACGTGCTTCAATCTTTTCCGGAGTCGGCCACGGTTCGTGGATATGATGATTTTCGTTCTTTGATTGTAGAGTCCGCGCGGCGTGGTCTTGATGCGTTGATCGTCACACTCGAACCCTTTCAAACGGTCGAATATCTTCCTCTGGCGGCAAAATATAACATCGCGGTTTATCACAAACCTCCTTTTGCCAGGAACACCGAAGAGGCCCGGCGATTGATCGATCCCTTTTCCGAAAAAAATCTACCTTTTGTCGTGGCTCAATTATGGCCCGTCGAACCCAAGTGCGCACGCTGGGGCTTATGGGACGAACTGTTGGGACACCTTTACAGCGGATCGACTCATCTACAAACGACAGACACCCCTTCCGGGTGGCGAGGAGATCAGTTGCGAGCTGGAGGCGGCGTTTTATTAAATGGAGCGTACGAACAAATCCATTTCCTGATACGTCGATTCGGGACACCCCAAACGGTTTTTGCACATTGTTGTAAAGCGAATCCGGCGGGTGAAACGCGAAATTATGATACCGAAGATGCTGCAACGGTCGTCTTTGATTTTGGCCACGATTGTTCTGCCGGTGTTACAGCATGGCGAGGTGCAGCCAAATGCCTGACACAGCTATCGGTAACCGGAACCACAGGACTGATAAACATTCGACAACACAATATCGAATTAACCACGTTCGCGACATCTACAACTCGCAAAACCCGATTCGATTTGAATTCATCGATCGCCAGTGAGCTGGGTGCGTTTGCCACGGCCTGCATGGGGGATGTGTGTACGTCGCTGTCAAGCGCAGAGCAACACTTGACGACGCTGGCAGCCATTGAGGCGGCGTATCTTTCTGCCAAGACAGGGGCGCCGGAAGCCCCACAACAATTTATCAATGATTAAGCTATCAATAACGATCGTTATTGCGGCGCGGTAAGATTTTCACCACGCAGGTCGTCTTTTCGAGTGGCGGCTCCACCGGTGCTGAAGGAAACGATTTCCGCACTCGGATCCACCAAAAACAGCAAGACAACATGATCACCCGATTGTAGCTCTTTTTCATTGA
>CBDTZI010000418.1:0-3304 GCA_965364865.1 uncultured bacterium
CAATGGGCCTGTGGGATCAACCGTTCAGATCATAAGCGCGAATTCGTTGGCCCGCAAAAAACGACTCCGACGATCCCGCCACCATACATTTATCTTCGGCATTTTGACCACGACAGGATATCAACAATTTTTCGACTTGAACTCAAACACGTTTTTTCTATAACAAATGAAAGTTCTGTGAGTTGGGATAAAATTTTGTGGAAAAACCGTGGGCATGATGCACACCGAGAAAAGAAGCAGCCACCAGGATCGATGTGCGGGGATCACGGAGTGGAGAGGTACAATCGTCTGAATTATTTTATGTCTTAAAGGATTTTGGTTTAACCGCTTGCACAGTCATCAAATCGTCTTCGGCATCCGAGGCCGTCTGAGTCGCCATCCGCTCCTGAAATGCTTTCATCTCATCTTTTTCATAAGCAACCAACCCCATTTGCTGCTGGTGTTTTTCGTTCGCAACCAGTTTGAGAAAAGTCATCGCTCCAGCCAGGCAGGCGGCACTCCAACTCAACGCTTTCCATTGTGCTGTTTCAATAAGGTCTCGCATCTCGCCGAATGTATCGGCTAAACGGGTGGGTGACATCGGTTATCGCATGATTGTAAAATTTTTTGGGAGAAAATTATCCGGGCCGCCAAGGTGTTTTCAGCTGTGCAAGGTGTTTTCAGGTGTGGGGAGACGACCGATCCGGGAGCACCCCGGTTGAGGGCTACAGCGTTTCTTCGACTTCCGCCTGGCGAGTGATGCGAATGGCTTTGTTTTGTCGATGTTGACCGAGCTTGCCGGCGAATTTGTTTTCACCCTCAACCCGGACGATCATTTCCGAATCCATCGGTTTTTCCGTTTGGATAATGTCGCCGGGATGCAGCGTCATTAAATCTTGAATGGTGATCGTGGTTTCCGCCAGGTAAGAAATCACCTCGACTTTGGTCGCACCGATCGCTCGTGCAATTTCTTCCGTTTTGTTTTCCGCAGGCGTGCGTCGTTGATACGCAAGCCATCCCTGCGAAAGTAACTTACCCATGACGGGTTCAATCACGTTAAACGGAATACATAAACTCATCGTGCCCGCTCGGCCACCCATTTTAATCTCAAATCCCAGAACCACCACCACTTCGTTGGGGGCCACGATTTGGACCAGGTGCGGATTGCTCTCCGTCTCCGTAATCTTGAAAACGATATCGACCAGATCGGTCCAGGATTCGGTTAAACTTGTGAGTGCACGTTTGGTGATTCGAGCGACCAGTCGCGACTCAATCAGGGTCAATGGCCGCTGAGGGATAAACAACTCTGTGTTGGATCCACCCAGCAAGCGGTCAATGATCGGGTAGATGATCAGCGGACTGATCTCCAGACACAATTGTCCTTCCAGTGGCTCGGCGGTCAGCAGGTTAAAATTCGTTGGGTTGGGCAGTGAGTGAATGAACTCACTGTAGGTCAGTTGTTCTGCTGTTGCGACACGGACTTCCACGATCGTGCGCAGATATCCGGATAACGAGGCGCCAAAGTTTCGCGAAAAAGATTCGTGAATCCCTTCCAATGCGCGCATCTGTTCCTTGCTGACGCGTTCCGGTCTTTTGAAATCGTAGGTGTGAACATCCTTGTTAACCTGAGCGCGGGCCGAGACCGTGCTGGCCGCCGTCTCCACGCCACCCGTCTCTACCGCCGCTAACAGGGCATCCACTTCGCTTTGATCAAGTACATCAGCCAACCGCGTTTCCTCCGGTATATAAGGGTCGCTGAACCTGTGTGATAAACTCATCGGGTGTTGATTCGAGCTAACTTGAGGCCGGTTATGTCTGTTCAATCACGGGTTGATGATGCTGGTAAGTGAATAAATCGCAATTAACAGGTGCGTATACTGGTGGGCGGGTTCAAAGTATCGAATCGAAACGATCAAAGAAATCGGGAAAGGTTTTTTCGCAGCATTGAGGTTCGCGGATCGTGACCCCTTTGCATTTCAGCCCTGCCAATGCGAAACTCATCGCCATGCGGTGGTCGTCGTATGTGTCGATATCAGCAGGTGTCAGCGAATCAGGCGGCGTGATTTTCAATCCATCGCCGCAATCTTCCACCGTCGCACCCAACTTGGAGAGTTCCTTAACCAATGCTGATAAGCGGTCTGTTTCCTTCACACGCAGGTTGGCTACATTGCGAATCACCGTCGGACCCTCAGCAAATAATGCGACCACCGCCAGGGTCTGCACGGTATCGGGCATGTCGTTAAGATCAATATCTATTCCACGCAACCGATCGGGTGATTTTGGACTTTTGACCGTCAATTGATTCGGTTGCCGATCGATGGAACACCCCATTTTTTCCAGCACATCAACAAATTTTGCATCACCTTGCATGCTGTCCGTGCCCAGACCTTCGACCGTGACCTGGCCGCCTGCGATAGCAGGAGCGGCCAGAAAATAAGAGGCGTTGCTGGCGTCCGGTTCAATCGCAAAAGTATGCCCCTGATATTTCTGGGTCGATTCGATCACAAACTTAGCCCCGTCCTCCGTATATTGTTCAATGACGATCACGCCAAACTGATCCATCAACGCCGTCGTCATTTTCAAATAGGGTTGACTCACCACGCTGCCGGTGACGTCGATCATCACATCGCTTTTCGCATACGGCGCGACCATCATCATCGCGCTGATGAGTTGAGAGGACGGCGGTGCATGAAACGAAATTTTTCCACCAGAGAGTCCGGAAGCATGAACGGTCACCGGGGGGAAATTTTTATGGTCAAGATATTCCACGCCGCATCCAAACGCTTGTAAGACTTCAACCAGATCGCCCATGGGTCTTTGCCGCATTCGCTCCACACCGTCGAGTTTGAATGTGCCGTGGCCAAGTGCGCACAATGCTGTCACAAAACGCATGACGGTACCCGCGTTTCCACATTCAATCTCGGCCTCGCCGCTGGGAATAAATCCGTCACAGCCGGTAATCTCAGCCAGGTGTTGTGTTTTGTCGATCGTGATGGGGATGTCCAGTGCGTGGATCGCGTTGAACATCATCTGTGTATCCTGAGCCACGAGTATGTTTTTCAACAGGCTCGTTCCGTCGGCGAGTGCGGCCATGATGACGGCGCGATTGGTGATACTCTTAGACCCCGGAATCGTTACGGTCGCATCCAGCGGCGCCTTGGCCAATTGACAATGGTGTTCGGACATGGGTTCAGAATAACGATCGCCGGGATAAACATCAATGAATCGTGCAGGGTAGATTCTGCTGATATTTTATTGACGCTGTGAAATAAAACGGTATATTTAGGGGTTAACAGTGTCGAATGATCGATCGTAACGTGTTGTC
>CBDTZI010000419.1:0-3300 GCA_965364865.1 uncultured bacterium
GCCAGTGACTTTAGCGGGATCGCCAACAGCAACAACGGTAGATACAGGTCCACCAACCAGAAGATTTGCGCATCCTTAGAGACTCGCCAGCGGAAATTATAGGCGAGCAAAAATGAGGCCAACAGCGCCGCGGCAAACAGCAGCATGTGTATACCCACAACAAGAAACCTATTGTGTCGAAACAGGGTTGACCCCGGGTTCGCCCCACGCTCTTGCGGTGAATTGATCGGTGGTGTGCTCACGTAATACTAAAACCTCTTATGTAGCTGATAGACCATTGATTGATTCTGTCTCGAATGAATTAAGGTGTCGAACGACTCGAATGGATCGCTTTCATTTGTTGATACCAGTCATCATAGGGTGAGCGGGTTTCTTTTCGATCATCCCCGCCCATCACATTCAGGGCTTCATCTCGATCCCCCGTGAACCATAACATAAACGCATACAATGCGAATATGTCTGGATGATCCGCATGACGCTGAGCCTGAGTTCGTAGTTGAAAAATCAGTCGTTGCACGTCGTTCGGGTCGTGAAACCGATTCGTGATGACCATATCATATTCAAACGGGTTTACTTCGCGTCGATGAATTGCTCGCAATACGGCGAAGGTGGTCTGCGTGGCACGCAACGATAAATAGCTGAACAGCAATCCAATATGTGATTCCACGTCTTTTGATTCCAGGGCGATCGCGGTTTCAAACGAGCGGATCGCTCGACGATATTCACCATCTGAAAACCAGCCCCACGCCTGTTCCTTCGATCGCGTATGTGAAAGCGTAACCAGTCTCACCAGCTTTTCGTCCAGCGTAGGGCGTTGTGTTTCGTTGGTTTGATCCCGTGGATCGTGAGGATGATAGGGTGTTTTTTCCACAGACGTTCTCAGTCCCATGGAAATCCCGTTTTCCCAGAACGCTCTACGAACGGGTGCGTTCAACGACGTTGCCTGGATCAGATTTCTCTTTCGCGTAAACGCCAGCGTTGCATCACCGATCTGCGCGCCTCCCGTTCTTGCTCCAAATCCACCAAACTGGCTGAATGATTGTTGATTATCTGTGGTCTTTCGGGTAACGGGTTTCGACGTACCCAAGGTGATCCCAGCCGAAAAAACAGAGGCGGTGGGCGAACGCAACGCTCGATCAGCCGGGATGGCGAAAGGAGACACTCCTCCTCGCTGACTCTGTCGTCGGTTGAGATATTGATAGCTTCGAAGCCGGTCTCGTTGGGTGTTGTTTTGAAACAGGCCGATGGAGCGACGAATCGGATTGATCGCTCGTGCGTTTCCATAACGATCGTACGGTGATATCGGATTGGAATTGACGGATCGCTGGGCGAGGGCCGGCGTAGACAACCCCATCGCGATCGCAACGATCGCGCAGGACAGCCGCAAACCAATTCGCGGTGTTGAAAAGGTGAAACCACATCTCATCCTACAGCTCCAGAATCCATTTGAAAAAACTCAACGTCCGATTTTACAATCGGCAGATCGTAGGTCTGTGGATAGTTGAAATCAAGGAAATCACAGCGGATTTATGCAGGAAATAACACTCCGACGATCAAAAACGTCGATGGACGATGAATTCGGCCATCACCGTGAGTGATGTTTTTGCGTGTGATGGGGCGAGACAATCCAATTGACGCAGTGCGTCTTCAACACAATCACCCGCTACAGAGGCGGCGTATTCGAGGCTGGCGGTTTCTTCGAGCAACATTCGCAGCGATTCTCGGTTCTGGGGTTGATGGCTATCCAGTAGTTCGTGAAGTTGAAATGCGGTCGTTTCGCTCGTCTGAGATAGTGCGTGGATGGTGGGGAGCGTGAGTTTTCCCAGTACGAAGTCCAATCCAAGTGTTTTGCCGACCTGGTTCGCATCGCCCACGATATCGAGCACGTCGTCAATGATTTGGAAGGCGATTCCCGCCGAGCTACCGTATCGATGCATGGCTTCAACGACTTTGGGATCCGCGTGAGCAAACATCGCACCCAGTTTGCATGCGGCTGCGGTCAATGCCGCTGTTTTGCGACGTATGATTTCCAGATATTCCTGTTCGGATAATCGCATATTGCCGCGATGGTAATTTTGCAACAGTTCGCCTTCGCAAACGGTGTTGGTGGTCGCACCGATTAGACGAGACGCGTTCTGGCTGTCGAGGCTACTACAAAGATGAAACGCGTGGCTGATTAAATAGTCACCCAGCAGCACGGCGGCCTCGTTGCCGGTGATGTTCGTGATGGTGGGTTGTTTGCGACGCGAATCCGCTTCGTCCAGCACATCATCATGCACCAGCGTCGCCATGTGGACCATTTCAACCACCGTAGCGAGTGTGTGATGAGCGGGTAAAACTTCGCCCGCCGCCTGGGCGGTGAGTAACAACAGTGAAGGTCGCAGCATTTTTCCACGGTACGACCTGACCGTGTCACACAGTTGATCGACAAAGGGCAGGTCGCCAGCCAGTTCTTCATCAAAGATGCGCTCGACTTCTTTCAAGTCGTGTTGAATCGGGCTGCATAACTCAGCCATGGTTTGTTGTATCGTATCTGTTTTCTGCACTGTTATTGACTCATGCTTGTCTTCACGATCTTCGCTCAGGTTGCCATTCATTCACGGCTTCCGAAAGTGTTTCCACCGTTCAAAATCATAATCGTATCTTATGTTAATCGGGCAGGAGCGATGCCCAAAGTGTTTCAAATGTTTTGAAAGATCGATATTTCGGGGTGAATGGTAGGTGTGTGAATTATTTTCGCCGATAGGTGCCGCTTTTGCCCCCGGTTTTGCTTTCGAGCTGGACCGGGCCGATCACGATCGATTTATCCGCCGCTTTGGTCATGTCGTAGATCGTTAATGCGGCGATCATCGCGCCACACATCGCCTCCATCTCCACCCCGGTTTTGGCGGTGGTGCGCGCGATGCAACGAATCAGCAGACTTTCGGAGTCGGTACGTTCAAATTCGACACGAACCCAGTCCAAAGGTAGGGGGTGACATAAAGGAACCAGCTCTGACGTTTTTTTTGCAGCCTGGATACCCGCGATACGAGCGGTGGCTAACGCGTCCCCTTTGGGGAGCGATCCATCCAGCAGGGCGTCGAGGATTTTCGGTTTTGTGGTGACCTGGGCTGAGGCGACCGCTTCACGCGTCGTCAACGATTTATCTGAGACATCGACCATGTGTGCCTCTCCCTTAGAACTCAGGTGTGAGAGGTGGGGTGGCTGTTGATCGTTGGGCATGGCGGATCCAATCACGCGGTTTCGCGTCGCAGGGTAAATAATACATCAACTGACAATCTGTTCAAACCCGTCATTATC
>CBDTZI010000420.1:0-3288 GCA_965364865.1 uncultured bacterium
AATCGAAAGGCCTATAACCCCCCCTTGTCGATTACAGAAAGGAAGACCAAAAAACTTGATTGCAACCTAGCATCAGAAGTCTGGAACACTGAACAAACAAATGCTCACAAATGTTCACAAAGACTGGTAAAAAATTATCAGTGAAATTAAGAGGATGACATAAACCGGCATCAGCCATGAACCGTTTTAGAGAGGATTTGCGATGGGAAGATTTCCTGAAAAACAAAAGATGACCGAGGCCGGTCCGAGCGGCAAGCTGACCCCTGCCGAGCATAAGCGATTCGACGATCTGTTAGGTGAAATCGACGCGGGTATTGATTCGTGGCGGCGAATCGGCGAACGGCTGAAAGAGTTGCGCGACAATCGCCTGTATCGTAATACTCATAGCACGTTCCCTGAGTTTTGCCGTGATCGATGGAATTGGTCGAAGGCGTACACGCATCGCTTTATCGTATCTTCCAATTACGCAACATCATTTGAAAACAAAATTACTGACATAAGTAGAAAAGGTAATTCTGAGTTACCGTTTTTACCCCAGTTTACCACCGAAACATCGGTCCTACCATTGCGCAAGGTTCCTGCCGGACAGCAAGACGAAGTCGCCAAGGTGATCTACGACAACGCACCGGAGGATGGTCGCATCACCGCTAAACTCGTCAAAGAGGCCGTCGCCCAGGTCTGCAAACCTGAAAAGAAAAAAACCCCCGAACGGATCAAGTGTCCGCATTGCAAAGGTAGAGGATGGACTTCACCCGGAACATAGATCGTAATCGTTGTTCGCCGGCCACTTCGATGAATGATCAGCGCGAAAGGTAATCAAGACCCCCTTTGTAGATTAGGTTTTGAAAAATGAGTGAAAACCCACAAATTATCGAACACCTGAAAAACGCAAAAAAGCGTGGTTGCGGCGATGGGTATTAAAATGGCCGACTTGTTTGTGAAGAATTATTCACCGATCCACAACGGCAACGGGAAACAACCCTGTACCGGAATCGATTGGAACGCTCGAAACGCGAAGTCGGCGATCTTACGGATGACCGATTGATGAGTGCAGGTGTCGAACTGCAGAAACATTTTACTACGAACGCAAAGGCAGAGGATTACAACACGATGATAGCAAATAACATCGACGCGAATCTATCGAAGATGATTCAAGAGAAGTACACCGAACTGTGGTTAGCTGAGCACTTCATAAAAGAGCACGGTAAAGATTTACACTATTGCGAGAAGAAGGGTTGGTTGGTTTGGGATGGAAAGCGATGGTTGCCTGATTCCACCAAAAAAGTCGAACAACGTGCGATAAAAACCATACGCGGATTACACCTTATCGCAATCGGGTTTGATGATTCAGCGGATCGTGACCGCTTGCAGAAATTCGCAAGAGAATCCGAATACATTTCGAAAATTAAGTCGCTTATATCCTTAGCCGCTTGCGTTGATGGTGTAGCAGTCGAGCTTGATGTGTTGGATTCTCACCCAAAGCTATTGAACATGACCAATGGTACGATCGATTTAGGAACGGGCGAATTACTTCCGCATAACCGCAAACATCTTTTGACCAAAATCACTAAGGCGGCATACCACAAAGAACTGCGAAGCGAAAATGTTGACAAGTTAATAAACGGGATATTTCCCGATCCAGAGATCCGATCTTATGTCCAACGAACAATCGGTTCGTCGCTTATAGGATTGGTTTACAATCAAGTCGTACACATCTGGAAAGGAGATGGGAGCAATGGAAAATCTACACTTGGGGCAGCAATAGTTGAGACGCTTGGAAATTACGCCTGTAATTTAGCTCCGAAAATGTTGATTAAGAAAAAGTACGAGGCACATCTTACAGAGCTTGCCATGCTGCGTGGTATACGATTCGCCATCTGCATAGAAATTGGTAAAGAAGAACAACTGGACGAAGAAAAGGTGAAACGTCTGAGCGGGAATGACCATATTACAGCCCGGCGAATGTACGAAAATCTTGTCGAGTTTGAACCGTCACACACGATATTCATCGGAGCAAACCACAATCCACGGATCAAAGGGAGGGGGCACGCAATTTGGCGACGAATGAAAGTAAGCCCATTTACAGCGACATTCAGTGATAACAAAGACGATTTGTTGCTCAGCGAAAAGCTAAAGGATGAGCATGATGCGCTCTTCACCTGGATGATGGATGGGTATCTCGAATATCAAAAAGACGAGTACAGGCTGCTTGAACCGGATGTAATTATCGAAGCAACGGCGGAATACAAGAATAAATCGAACTCAGTTAAACGATTTATCGATCAGAAATGCACGGTTGGTCAGGATGCGGATGGCAAGGAATTGAATGTGGGGGCGATCGAGCTGCACAGGGCTTATCAGATACATGCAAACGATTCAAATGAAATGAACTACAGCCAAACCCAATTCGGTCGCGAGATTAAAAATCTTGGATACAGAAAAGGACAGTTTGGCAATCCAGATAGACGCACGCATTACTTCGGATTAGCGTTGCTGGATTCACAACTCACAGGCAAATAGAAACAGTAGAAACCCTTTGCTGCAACTCCCCTCATGAGAGTGTATCTTATTATAAGTTATGTATAACGGTCCCAACCCTTTCTATGTGCCCTTACTGTATCAATAACATTGTTTTTATGATTGTAAAATCTATTTGATTGGCAATGAGTTCACCCCCTGATTCCTCTTTCACGTCCAAACACCGTGTACAAGTTCTCAGCGGTCCTAAGAATGAAAAAGGTATCGCTTGGAAGAAACCCACACGATACAAACGTACGACGCGCCAGCGTGTCTTAAAATCGATTTTAGAGGGGATGGAATACGTTCAATGACAGGATTATTACACGAAACACTGACAGGTGATAGATTCTTAAACGGTGTATCGGGAACGTGACAGGTTGATGTACCAAAGGATGTTTGCATATGTTCGATCTGATGGCGTTCGCCTTCGCATCCGCCTGCACACAGTGATACTTTTCATAGATTCCACTTGAACAGGGGTCGTACAGTGGTAAGATGATAGTTATGAAAGACGAAACCAGTACCCAAAAGGGTTGCGTTGGCGGATTGCCGGTTGATACATTCATGAACTGTGTATCCTGGACGAAAAACCGGATGGTGATTATTTATCACCGACTACATGCGGGGAAGGAATATATCCGGCTTCGTACTTTTCATCGTCACCAAGTCAAAGATTGCTGGTATCCGGCTCAACGATTTTACATGATTCCGCTCACATCTGCGAGAGATTTGGGCAATGCGATCATCGCTGCTGGTCGTGGTCAAGGC
>CBDTZI010000421.1:0-3271 GCA_965364865.1 uncultured bacterium
GTCCACTTTCTTCGCTTCTTCGTTTGGCCCAATGCTTCCTTGCTGGCGAAAGCATAGCCCTTGCCATCGCCGCCATTTTCGATTTTGTAAATTACATGACGCCGCAAAAGAAGAGACCTCGGTCGGTGATGGAAACATTCATCCAATTGTTATCTCCGTTTGCGCCGCATCTGGGCGAAGAGCTTTGGCATCGATTAGGTCACAACAACACCAACACCTACGAAGAATGGCCTGCGCATGATGAATCGCTGGCGCGCGACGAATCGGTAGAGATCGCGGTGCAAATTTGTGGCAAGGTGAAGTGCCGAATCATGGTAGACGCGGACGCAGACAATAAGACCATTGAATCAGCCGCGTTGGCTGATGAAAAGATCATCGCCGCCACCCAGGGCAAAACCATACGCAAGGTGATCATCGTTAAAGGCCGCCTGGTGAATATCGTTGCAAACTAGAGTATTGTAGCACCACAGGGTTATCGCTTTATGCCCACAGAAACCGAGGCAAAATTCAAGGTGACATCACACGAACCCATCCGGGAACGATTGCAATCACTCGGCGGATCGCTGATCGAAAACGTGATCGAAACCAACCGCATACTCGATCGACCCGACGGCTATCTTCGCAAACAGGGATGCGGGCTGCGTATCCGTTCCACCATCAACAAGGACAACCAAGTGACCCGCGGCACGATGACCTACAAGGGTCCGCGTCAACCCGGTGACATCAAAATTCGAGAAGAAGTAGAGATCGAAGTGTCCGACGCGGAAATGACTGCCAAAATTTTGAATCAAATGGGATATATCGAAATTTTGTGGTACGAAAAATCGCGTGAAAGTTGGCGGCTCGGTGAGGCTCGAATCGAGCTGGATCAACCACCCCATATTGGTCGTTTTGTAGAAATTGAGGCGCTAGACGAAGAATCCATACGCCGTATTCAGGCTGATATCGGCCTTGGCGATGAAAAACCAACGCCGGCGACTTACGTTCAGTTACTCCTGGAATATGCTCAGCAGCAGGGGCTGATTCACCCTCGCATCCCCCTCGCCTGAACGGTCTGTCATACAAAACAAACTCGTTACAATTGACAAACCCTTTGGATCATCAGAAAATCCAACCCGTAACGGTCAAACAATATGAACTCTGAATTTTACAAGAGGTCGAAACAGATGAAAAGGAAAATTATGATTCGTAACATGACATTAACCGTAATGCTTCTCGCCGGATGTGTCTGGTGTGTTGCACTCGTATCTAACGCCAACAGTGCTCAATCCGCGGGCAACAACACTTTCAAACCAGCGGTGTCGGTTCATCACCTGATGGAAGGTCAGGTTCTCATCTTCAAACAGCTCAGCAGTGCCTTGAAAGATAAAGACACGAAACATCGGGTGGAGACGATCGAAGGATTAAGCATCGTGATGGCTGAGTTAGCCAACGTCAACACGGTCAACAGCGACAAAGGCGATTACATCGGCTGGGCTTCGGACCTTCGCAACACCTCGATGGAACTGGCCGAAGAAGCGGAAAAGAAAAAGGATGCCAACGATCAACGCATGAACAAATTATTTACGCGGATGAAAGAATCCTGCGTATCCTGCCACGATGCGTATCAGGAATAAGTCTCGACCGGGCATCTTTAATGACCCGGCTGCCAGAGGTACATAAACCGTGGCGCGCTGGATTGCATCCACGCGGAGGGGTCGATCTGAAATAAGTTCACATTACCCCGCGCGTGTATGGGAGAATTTGCATAGAAATTCGGGCGATAATCGCTCGCCCGGTGGT
The DNA here is from genome assembly GCA_965364865.1 of uncultured bacterium. Classification (GTDB taxonomy): domain Bacteria; phylum Planctomycetota; class Phycisphaerae; order UBA1845; family UBA1845; genus CBDTZI01. The sequence continues at coordinate 1,783 of CBDTZI010000421.1, forward strand.
AGGTGATCAATTTGATATTCGCCAGGCCCGCTTTGTCTTTCGTGATGGATACCGTTTTGCGCAGGCCCGCAATCTCGTCGATCAGCCCCGCTTTGAGTGCCTGACCTGCGGTATACACTCTGCCGTCTGCGAGTTGGCGCACTTTTTCTTCATTCAATGCCGGTCGGCCACGCACCACCACCCCCACAAAACGCTCGTACATATCCAGTACCATATCCTGAAACAACTGTCGCTCCTCCGGTTTCATCCCCTGTAACGGAGAACCCGAAGCCTTATATTTGCCGGACGTGATCGCGTCGCTTTGGATCCCGATCAGTTTCATCGTGCCCGTCATATCGAACAGCTGCATAATCACGCCGATGCTGCCGGTCACCGTTGAGGGTTGCGCGACGATGTAGTCGCATGCACAGGCGATGTAATAACCCCCACTAGCGGCAACGTCCATCATGACCGCGACGACGGGTTTGCCGGTTTGCTTTTTATAATACTCGATCTCCTCATGCATGATTTCCGAAGCGACGACCGTTCCACCGGGCGAATTGATACGCAGGATTACGGCTTTGACATGGTGATCGCGGCGGGCTTTTTCCAATTGCTCGAGAAACATGCTGACCGGATGTTCGCCGGAGCTTAACAACCCGGGGGTCGGACTGTTCAAAAGCATACCGCTAACATCAATCAATGCGATCTTATCAGATGCAAAAAACGAATCGCGAGACAGCACGGTTTCAACGAGTGTGCGCCGTGAGCTGACCGGAGTCACCAGAAAACTGGGCGGAGCACAACCCGCCACAGAGATCAGGAGAACGAGAAAACACACGGAAAATTTAGGAATGAAATTTTTCAATCGTTGCATCCTTGCAAAAAGTATAACCCAACAATAGACCTCAATGTTACCCGCCCGATTTTTTACGCATGGTCATGTCAAAATCACGCACTAGGCCGAGGTAAGATCGCCAAGCAAACAAACCCCAACACACGATGGCAAATCCTGCACCCACCAGCGATAAATATCTCGCCGACGACGCGCTGGACAAATAATCCTTTTGCGAGTCAAATAGCTCCGCACGGTCGACCCCATACCAAATCGACGAAAAAGGTGAAAACGGTGCAAGAAAAGCGCCGAATTCGTCACCCGCGGATTGTACAAACGCAAACAGTAACGCCGTGAGTAAACTACAGAGCAAGGTCAACATTCCAATACTGTACATCACCGCGGTCATGTTGTTTTTGCTGGTGAGTGAAACACGCAAACCCAGCAGACATGCCAACGCGGTGTAGAGTGTAAGCAATATTCCAAGCACGAGGCCGGTCTCTAACCAGACCGCGGGCACGGCATTGCCCTTCCACAAACCGTAAATACCGAAAATCAAAAGTGTAATCACGGGTATCGCCAGCAAGGGCGCAGCAAAACTCACCAGCCCACGCAGTTTTCCCCAGAGAATGTAACGGCTGGTCAGCGGCGTGGTCAGTAATATATCCATCGTCT
>CBDTZI010000422.1:0-3268 GCA_965364865.1 uncultured bacterium
CCATATCGATTCCCGTTGGTTCCACGCAGGCGACGGAGGATATTGATATTGATCGACCGTTAACTTACCCGCCACGGCTTCATGGATTGGCGTCTTATCCGCTACCGCTACATCCTCCGCATCTTCATAATGTTTCTTCTCGTAGATGTTGTCCACGTCCGATGTTACAAGGTGAGCTGCGACCATATAGCAGGTGAAACAATTGTGCTTCAGAAAAAAGGGTTTAGCCATGTCCTCGTTATCGAATTCACGAATGTGCGGTGCAAACGCATATTCCGTTTGATCCACATTAAACATAAACACGCTCAAACTGATGAGACGATATCCCGCGACGGAACAAAGGATCAACCACAGAATAAATACAAACTGAGGTTTGCCGAAATGTTTTTCCGAACCCTGAAGGTGAGGAATGGGCTTGACCTCATCCGTGAGTAGTTGTGACGGCACATGGTTTCGCGACCACAACAAAAAGGGAATCATGACTGCGCCAGTCAACAACACCGAAACGGCGTTCCCCAGACCCGCAGTCTTCAGAACGATCAACACGGCTGGCGAAAAAGTGATCAGTAGTACCGCTAATATGCCAACCTGGACACCCGTAATCGATGTGTTCGATTTACTCATTACCTTCGCTATCTAAAAGTGAAAATCGCAGACCCGAATTTCCAAAAGACCCAATCTTTGAATACAAAGCGTAATCAGCAGCCCCAGAACTGTCAAAAAAAGCCCACGGGCTCTAATCCCGTGGGCTTGAATGTTCGAAAACTGTTTGTAGATCAATTAAATTCGCAACACGACATTTGATTAATATCTATAATTTTCGTTTTTGTACGGGCCATCCACGCTGATGCCGATGTATTCCGACTGTTCGGGCGTCAACCGGGTCAGCTTCACACCGAGCTGATCCAGATGTAACCGGGCAACCTTTTCATCCAGATGTTTCGGCAATACATAAACCTTATTTTCGTATTTGTCTGCGTTCTGGAAAAGTTCGACCTGAGCCATCACCTGATTCGTGAAGCTGTTACTCATCACAAAACTCGGGTGTCCCGTTGCGCAACCGAGGTTGACCAATCGCCCTTCCGCCAAGACTAATATGCAGTGACCATCCGGGAAAATCCACTTATCAACTTGCGGCTTGATATTTTCTTTCACGATTCCCGAAATCTTAGCCAGACCAGCCATGTCGATCTCGTTATCAAAGTGGCCGATGTTGCATACGATCGCCTGATTTTTCATTTTCTCCATATGCGACGCGAGAATGATTCCGAAGTTGCCCGTTGTGGTGACAAAAACGTCGCCCATTCCGACCACTTCATCCAGCGTTTTCACTTCATAGCCTTCCATCGCCGCCTGCAAAGCACAGATCGGATCAATCTCCGTGACAATCACTCGGCTACCCTGCGAACGCAGACTTTGTGCACAACCCTTGCCCACGTCACCGTAGCCGCAAACCACCGAAATTTTACCGCCGAGCATCACGTCCGTCGCACGCATAATGCCGTCGACCAGTGAATGACGACAACCATACAGATTGTCGAACTTGCTCTTGGTGACACTGTCATTGACGTTGATCGCGGGGAATAGTAATGTGCCAGCGTCCTGACGCTGGTAAAGTCGCATCACACCGGTCGTGGTTTCTTCGCTGATGCCGATCATTCCTTCCACCACTCGGTGCCATCGCTGGGCATCTTTTTGCAGCTCGTCCTTGATGACGGATAAAATAATTTTCATCTCTTCATTATCCGCCGAGTTCGGATCGGGCAGCGTGCCGTCTTTGGCGAACGCGTTTTCCGCTTCGTAGCCAAGATGAATCAGCATGGTAGCGTCACCACCGTCGTCGACGATCATGTTGGGGCCACCCTCGGGGAAGCTCAACGCCTGTAGCGTACACCACCAGTATTCTTCCAGCGATTCACCTTTCCAGGCGAACACCGGGAAATTGGCATCAGCGATGGCGGCAGCGGCGTGATCCTGCGTGCTGAAAATGTTACAGCTGCACCAGCGTACATCAGCGCCCATATCCGCCAGGGTTTCGATCAGCACCGCGGTCTGAATGGTCATGTGCAGTGAACCCATGATGCGTACATCTTTGAGCGGCTTGTTCGAGACGTATTCCTTACGAATCGACATCAAACCCGGCATTTCGTGCTCTGCCAGTTGAATTTCCTTGCGCCCGAACTCAGCCTGGCTCATGTCGGCGATTTTATAATCCTGTACCGCGGTGGTCATCATTGTCTCCTCTGTATCTTTGAATAACCGTAATTTCTGATTTCTAAATTACAAACTAAAAATTCTTATTTTTTGATACCCGTAACGACAAAGAGTTCGGGTGCGTCATCCGCAAGTTTTACATTCATCATGGGTTGTGATCGTACGTTTTGAAAACCGGCGCGTTCAAGCATAATACAAAAATCATCCGCTTCAAAACCCCACCAACGATCCTGCATACGCTCGCGAAACGATTCGCTTTCGTGGGCATTTTGTTCAACGATCAACACGCGACCCGCTCTTTTCACGATGCGATATAATTCTTTAATCGCTTCTTTGGGGTTGGATACATGATGCAACACCAACACCGCAATGGCCAAATCAACGGCCTGTTCATGAATCGGCAATCGATCCAGATCACCCCTGTGCAGATCAACATTGTTCAGTTGATGAATCTCCAGCCGGTGCTGCGCCTCGATTAACATTCGATCAATGGGGTCCACGCCTACCACACGATGAAAATATCTCGACAGCGTCGGTAACATATAGCCGGTCCCGGTTCCGATATCCGCGACCGTCCATTGGTCAGGTAGTAAGCCTAAAAAAGCCTCCCACTGAAACTCATTACCAAAACTTTCTTCGCGGAGTGTGTCCCACTGTTGCGCGACTCGATCAAAAAACGAACGGCTCATGTCGCGCCTTCGATCCAACACTTTTTCAACACGCAAACCCAGCGAAGTCGTCAATGGCTGTTGATCGACCCAATCCATTAATCGGCCCGGCAAATCCGCTCGACCATCCCCGTTACTCCTCGATGGGATCGAATACATCACCGTGTTGCCGTCGCGTCGATCACGAATCAGCCCCGCATCTCTCAACACTTTGAGATGCCGCGAAACCGTGGACTGCGGTTGATCCAAAACCTCCACCAGCTCGGAAACACTCAACTCGTGTCGCCGCAAAATGGATAACGTCCGCTGGCGAGTACGGTCAGCCATCGCCTTAAATACGATTTCAGGTTCCATGATACAGATTCTCGTTAACAGTCCGGTAATGG
>CBDTZI010000423.1:0-3243 GCA_965364865.1 uncultured bacterium
ACGAGATATTGGCGTGACTGGAGTTCAGACGTGTGCTCTTCCGATCTTACTATGAGTTTCTACCTTTATGACGCACGAGATGACGTAATGTTTCAAAGAATTTTTCGCACGGTTACGAAACGGATACAAGCGGGGTGTTTCGTAATTCGTAACTTGTAATTATTCCCGCTCCCTCACGGTCGCGTCTCGGATTAAAAAACGCGCCCAGCGGTATATGTTATACGCGATCTACTGCTTTTCGATCCGCTGTTTACCGTTCATATAGGGACGTAGCGCTTGCGGAATCGTGATCGAGCCGTCTTTGTATTGGTTGAGTTCCAAAAGCGGGATCAAAATTCTCGGCGAGGCGATCACCGTGTTATTCAGCGTATGGCAGAACCGTACTTTCTTGCCCCCGTCGCGATAACGCAGTTTCAACCGCCGGGCTTGAAACTCGTAAAATCGAGAAGCCGAGTGCGTCTCGCCGTAGCTTTCGCGCGAAGGCATCCACGTTTCGATGTCATACTTCTGCACCTGACCCATCCCCAGATCACCCGTGCAGACATTCACCACGCGGTAAGGCAACTCCAGCTTTTGCAACACATCTTCGGCGTTCTGGCAAATTTCCGTGTGATACGTTTTGCTTAGCTCGATATCGTTTTTGCAGATGATGACCTGCTCGACCTTATCAAATAGGTGAATTCGATACAGGCCATAGGTGTCTTTGCCAGCCGCCCCCGCTTCTCGCCGAAAACAGGTGCTCTGCGCACAGAGTTTGATGGGCAGTTCATCTTCGCTGAGAATTTCGTCCGAGTGATAGGCGGTCAGCGGCACCTCCGCTGTTCCAACCAGCGACATTTCATCCCGCTCACAAAGATAGGCTTGATCGCGTCCGGTGGGAAAATAACCCGTGCCGTACATCACCTCTTCTTTAACGAGTACGGGAACGGACATGGGCGTGAACCCACGCTCGACCATCATGTCCTGCGCGAGTCGAAGCACAGCCTGGTGCATGAGCGCACCGTCGCCGCGAAGAATGTAATTTCGTGAGCCGGCTAGTTTCACGCCGCGTTCGATATCGATGATGCCCAGCTCTTTGCCGAGCGTGACGTGGTCTTTGGGTTCAAAGTCGAATGGTTTGATCTCGCCGACTTTGCGCAGCTCGACGTTTTCGGTGTCATCTTTACCGACCGATACGTTTTCGTCCGCGGGCTGAGGGACCGTGAGCATGAGCAGGTCGAATTCTTCGAGGATCGGCCCCTCATCTTCTTCGAGTTTTTTGATTTTCGGTTTGATCTGGGCTAATTCCGCCTGGACTTTTTCCGCTTCGGCCTTGATGGTAGCCACGTCCATGCCCGACGAGACGGCGTCTATATACCACTTGGACTTGGGATTTCGCAGCAGGCCGACCCGCTGGCCGTTTTCATTGACCTCGCCGCGGAGCATTTCCAGTTCCCTCTGAAGCTCACGCCGCCGCTGATCGACCTCAATCAACCGATCCACATCGCATTTGATGCGTTTGTCGACCGCAGCTTGTTTCACAGCTTCCGCGTTTTCCCGAATAAATTTAATGTCCAGCATAATAACCTTCGCCTATGGATTTTGTACCTGACCAGATGTGTTTTTCGTGCAAGTCGGGTCGAATGTCAAGGATTAGGTTTGCTCGGCAGACTCAGTGATATTTTCAGCGTATTTGTTGTTCGCTTCACGCCAAATCTGATAAATTTTCTGCACAGCAATTTTTCGTTTTCGTCGAGGTAATTGGTATACGGGATTTGGATAAATAACTGTAGGTTTAATTCCAAGAGCTTTTGTTGGAGGTACGTAAATTGCTATGCCAAGTTTACAACCACCTAGATTCACATACAAAAAATTGAAAAATCGATATTTTCTTTTCGAATTAAGCTGTTCATTATATGGATGTTCCCAAGGAGGCAATTCAATAAGTTTATCTGGATCAGGAATCCAGATGGTAGTCCATGCATGCTTGTTAATTAATTGACCATACCCACCTAGTATAAATTTCTCAGGTGTAACAACCATGAACGGTGTACGTGGGTCTAATGATTTACGGATGATATAATAATAACCAGCTGTGAACGCGAGTATTCCTAGAACTGCTCCAACTTGCAGATATATGCTTGTAGTTGTAGGTGTAGAGATACCCAATATTGAAATATCTAATAATGAAAAAACACCGATTAGATAAACTAGTAGCAACAATAAGTTAGTCCACCACGTTGTTTTTCGTACATACCACACACGCATCGTCTCATCATATTCAAATCCGCACTCCGGGCATTGGTGGTTTTTGGGCAGGCCGGAAAGGTCGTACCGACACATGGGACATTTCGTGATGGGATCGCCGCCCGCATTCATGGATTACATCATAACAAAAAAATACGGGCCTCGTTGGAAGAAAATACCATCCGAGACCCGCGCTGGGATTTTGTCATATGGATATAAAGCTATTTTGCGATTTCCACAATCGAGTTCAACTCGCCGTATTCATTTGTTTCGATGACCGGATTGTGTACGTCGTGCGACCATCGTCCGTCAATCACCAGACGGTAACGATAGCGGCCCTTGGGCAGACGCAGACGAGCTTCAAAGTCGCCGTTGGACAGCCGACGCATCGGCGTGGTGTGCGGCATCCAGTCGTTGAAATCACCAGCTAACTGAACCTCGGTCGCTTCCGGATTTCGGCTGCGGAAGATCACGATCTCGCCGTCCTGCCGTGCACCGTAAATCTGTTCGATCTTGCGATCGATCTCTGCCGGCGACGAAGGTGGTGGCATGGACGGGGTAGGAACAGGAGCTGGTCTCGAAGTTGGTGCAATCGTTTTTGTAGGCGGTGGGGTCGGCTTCTGCTGTTGTGGAGTCGGAACTACCGGATTCGTATGCGGGGTCAACGTCGGTCTTGGCATCTGCGTGGGTGACGTCGATGAGGGTGTTTTCGTGGATGGCGGGGCGATGATCTGTGCCGGTGACGCGATGGTGTTTATCGGAGCGTTTGCCGCTGGCGAGGGCTTGGTGGCAGGCACCATCGTTCTGGGTGTTGTAGCTGCTGCGGGCACGGTCGGTGATTGAGTTGCCGGTGCTTGTGGCGTCTGTGGATGAATTGTGGTCGGCGGCGCGTGGGTGGGTGTCACCGCGGCTGCGGGAATTTGAACCGGCGGTGTCGCACGTGGAGCGGGAGCTGATGGTATCACAGGCGGCGGTGTTTTTGGCATCTCGGTTTGTGAACGATTACCCACCAAGGTC
>CBDTZI010000424.1:0-3236 GCA_965364865.1 uncultured bacterium
GGCTCCCCCCAAAGCTTCGTCCTCTAGACCGGTGATTCAACCGGTTTCTACCCAAACGAATGCTACTTCGACCAGGCCTACCACTGCGACGATGGATGCCCACGCCCACTCTTCATCGGGTCTGGCAGGTATCACCATGTCAGTGCCGAAGGAATGGAAATCCGAAACAGTGACGCCCAGCCCGATGGGGCCTAAAGCGGTGTACCGACTACCCAAAGCAGGCAGCGACGAAGATGACGGAATGGTTCGCGTGACACATTTTCCCGGCATGAAGGGCAAGGACGAAATGAACATCGACCGCTGGTTGGGACAGGTTTCAAAAAATGACGGCTCAACCGTTACGCGTGACGATGCGACGATCACCCGATCGGAAAACAATGGTATCAAGCTGACGATGGTTGATATAAAGGGAACCGTACGCGTGACGATGCGATCCTCCGCAAAGCCGAACAGCCGAATGATCGCAGTGATTCTTGATCATCCACAGGGGCCACATTTTGTGGTCATCGCAGGCGGCCTGGAAACAATGAGTCGATGGGAAGAATCAATCCATACCTATTTACAAAGCGCGTCTGTAAAATAACATGGAACGAAAGTTCTAAATTTCGTCTTCGCGTAGCGCGAGAGGTGGGGCTAGTATTTCGTTAAAGATGATGGCTCGACGTAAATCCTGGCGATCGACATGAAAAACGCCCGCCTTAAATCCATCCACCTCAGCAGGGATGTCATACGCATCATGATCCTTTTCCAAATAAGCCGATCCCGGATGCGGATCAACTCGCGTACCCAAATGCCCCAGTCGCTCTTCCCCCGACTCAAAAGACGAAGTAAGCGTGCCCAATCGTTCTTCGGTGGTTTTACCCACAGGTTTCTTAGCTTCCACTTTTCGAGCTTTTGCAACCTTTGTTTTTGAGTCTTGCGCACGAACGACTCTGCGAGATTTTTTGGGTTGGGTTCTGGATGGACGTTTCGATTGTGTAGAGGGTACCGGTGGTTGCGGTAAGCGATCCTTGGGACGTCTGGGTGCGACGACATCCGGAAATATCTCTGCAAAAATTTCCGGCAGCTCCACTGGCAGTTCCAGCCTTGGTTTTTTTTCTGTGGATTGCCGTGATTTTTCCTCTCGCACAGGTGTGCGTGGCTTCGCAGCGGGTGATCGTGGCTGTGCGCGTTGAACCGGGCGACCGGGCATGGGCTTGGCTACGGGTCTGTCAAATTTCGTACGGGGAGTGGTTTTGGATTTTTGATCCTCCTCCTTGGGGCTGAATTTTTTGATGATCGTTTTTAGAATGGCACTGAGGAACGATCCACCGAAGACCAGCACCAATATGATGATGCGCAGCCATCCGTCGAAATCAGAATCAGCCAGGATCCACCTATGCATAATATCGTACCGCCTTGATTACCAACTAATCCTGTTATTTTTTGGGTTCGGTCTGATGACCGTCGCCACCGCCAATGGAATCACGCATCGAAGTATCCGCTTGAATGTTTTTCATGCGATAGAAATCCATGATCCCCATATTTCCGCTACGAAAAGACTCCGCCATCGCTTTGGGAATCTCGGCTTCAGCTAAGACCACCAGCGCACGATTTTCTTCGACCTTGGCACGATTCTCCGCCGCCTGGGCGATGGCCATCGCACGTCTTTTTTCCGCTTCCGCCTGAAATCTTCGTTTGTCCGCTTCCGCCTGGTCAGCCTGAAGCTTCGCACCGATGTTTTGACCAACGTCAATATCAGCGATATCGATCGACAGAATTTCAAACGCGGTTCCGGAATCCAATCCCTTGTTGGCTACCGCTTTGGTAATCATATCGGGGTTTTCGAGCACATCTTTATGCGTGTCGGCTGAACCGATCGCACTCACGATGGCTTCGCCCACGCGCGCGATAATGGTTTCCTCGGTGGCACCGCCGATGAGTTGTTTAATACTTGTTCGCACCGTAACACGGGCTTTGGCTTTGAGCTGAATACCATCTTTGGCTACCGCATCGACAGTGGGCTTGCCGGATTCCCGACTCGGAACATCAATCACCTTGGGATTTACACTGGTGTTGACGGCGTCGATGATATCTCGACCGGCTAAATCAATCGCGCAGGATTTTTTCCAGTCCAGTGCTATGGATGCGCGGTTGGCGGAAATCATGGCGTGGGAAACATTGTTGACCCGACCGCCCGCCAGGTAATGACTTTCCAGATCGTTGATGGAGACCTCGTGTATGCCAGCTTTAACCAGTTGAATTTTGGTCAGCACGATGAGACGCTGGTCGACTTTTCGCAGTCTCATACCCACCAAATCCCAAATGGCGACCTCGGCGTTACTCATGTAGGCCTGAACCCATAGACTAAAAAACTGCGCGAGAATAATAAATCCTACAAAAACAGCAATCCCGGCAATCACAAATATAATCGTGGTCATCGTCCAGAATGACGGGGGGGCTGATTGTGCAATTAGAATAGCAGTCATGTTATGTTCCTTTCAAGCCATGCCGATGCGTCGAACATGATATCGTCAGCTTTATGTTTCATTGAGTACTCATCATACCACTTCCATGGCAGAACCCAAGCCTCATCCATAGGGTGAAGTTAGCATCACTAACTCTTTTTTTCTCGAACAGCCAGATTGGCCCCTTGGATACTCACACCTTCGACCTCACAGCCGGAGTCAATCATGCCAAACTCTGCGATGCAGGATATACGCTTTCCCTGAAAATCACAGATGCCGACGGGTCGTAAGGGTGAAGTGCATTTCCCGACTTGACCGATATGCGATTGCAATTCCAGGATGGGAACCGTGGTATCTTCCACCGTGAGCGTGGGATTCGGAGGCGCTATGCGCCTACCTATGGGTGTAAGTGGCCAATACTTGATGGAAAAATATGCGAACGTCGGGAGAAAAACCAGGCATGCTACGATGGATATCATACCGGCCTGGTTTCCGCCGGTTTGAAATGTTTTGACAATGGCCGCAATCAGAAAACCCAGCCCGGCCAAGGTCAATACCCCCTGCGACGGGATGAAAATGTCCATCAGCAACATCCCCAAACCGATAGCAAACAAAATTGCAATGTATCCAATACCTGCCATTGTAAACTCTTATCCAAATCTATATAGAAAAGCCTTACTTATTGAACACTTCTGTACATCCGTACAGGCTAAAGTCGAAGATGCGCCGTGGCGTGCCCGCAGCTCAGAGTTACAATTATATCAGGTCACCGCACGGACCACCACACGA
>CBDTZI010000425.1:0-3232 GCA_965364865.1 uncultured bacterium
AATCGGCCACCTGGACTTGAGTGCGTCCCTGGATGATCATCTGGCGCCGGGCGGTGCCATATGGAACGCACCGAACACCTGGGGGACTCTTCAATACGATGAATCCAGTCCGATTTTGCCTCGTGCCAAAATTGTCGGCACGATACCGGGGATGCCGCTGACTGATAAGTGCGTCGGGGGGACGAATGATCGGCGAGCGTGCACTGACAACGCAGATTGTCCCGATGGGGTATGTACATTGATAGGCCAAACGGTTTGGCTGATGAGTCCTCTGCGTGATGAACCGTTATATTCGACGACAACCGATGCGATTGGTAACTTTGCATTTCGAGAAAATACATGGGGTTTGCTCGTTCCACCGAATACCACGTTGACGGTTCAGACAGAGGGTTGTCTGGGTTGTCGATATCCTGATGCCATTGTGGATGAAGCCCAAATTGTATCTACCGGTATTCGCCCTCTTGCTGTTCATGGTTTGAGTGTGACATTTCCCAGTCCTTGCGATGCCTGTACGGGTAGTTGCAGCGTGGGTAATTCTTGTACTTATCCTCACGTTACTTTTATGATTCGACAGCCTCCTCCACCTACTACTGTGACAAGCATAGTTCCGGATACGCTGCACAAAGAAATCGTGTTACGAGATACTCCCAGAAAAACGATTCCACCTACGCGCCTGCGCATCCGCGGTGAAAATTTTCATGAATTTTTGGATGTTTATCTCGACGGACACTGCACCAGTTTTCCGAATGGTTGTGATCGGGTTCCCATGGATATTGTGGATCGCGGAACAGATAAGACCGGTGATTGGCTTGATGTGGAGTTGCTTGGAGATTACCCGTCTTCGGGTGTGCGAAACATTACGATTCGTGATCGCTGGGTGTGGGGTCGAACATCGGGCATCCTGCGTGGGTGGATTCATGCTGGCGAGGTCGGTTGGGACGGTGGAGGTGAATATCCACAGTTGTGGGGGCTTGAGTTTATTAACGAAGCCAGCGAGGGTGCGTGGGATGATTTTTCCACCGTGTTTGGAAACAATGCCTATATATGTTTGGGTTTGCCGGAAATTGATGGAGTTTGTCTGGGATGTAGAGTACCGAGACCCTATTATCTGCTGTATTTTATCGCTTATAAAATTGCTGTCGATAACATCGCGGGCAATTGCGTGGGGATGGCTGCCACGAGTTTACTGTTTCGTCACGGTGATTTGAATTCGGAAAGTTTTACAGCGGGTGCACATTTCCCTACGGGTTTACCGGGTAGAACCGATGTCGATGACCATACCCACCACATCCATGCTCCCCAGCCCGGTCGGTGGGGGTTTGAAGCCTGTGCTCCGTGGAATCGAGAGAATATCTGGGCGCATGTTCGTACCAATCACGGCGTACAGATGAGTGCCGAGTTTATGCACGAGACATTTAACGATTTTACCGGCGGGGCGTTCTCTACAGATGGCAATCCGATACGGGTGCTTAGCGATTCTGCCCCTTCGCTACCCAATCAGGTTATTTCTACAGCACCGAGTCTCGGAACGGGTCACGCGATCGTCCCGTATGGAACAGAAGTGGTGGGAACACGATGTGACGGCGGTTGTAACGACCTGGCAGAATGTACTTCGGATGCGGATTGTCTTCGTTGTGATGACAGGTGCACGCTGTTTGCGGTAGATCGTTGCCCGGCCGATACGATCGGTGATTGTGTGGACGGTGCCTGTGCAGGGGGTTGCAATGATGGTGGCGCATGTACCTCGGAAGCAGATTGTCCAGACTGTGATGATGAATGCGATAAATCTCACGTCAATGAATGCGGCGATCCCAACGTGCTGATTGGTCGTTGCAGGCGATTCAGCAAAATCAAAGTGTATGATAACAATTGGCCTGAGAATAATGGCCGAAGTATTTTGATCGACACCGATCGAAATCGATACCGTTTTGAATTAAGTACACGAAGAGTGTGGCGGGGCAACGGGATTTATTCCATTCCCATTAGTGTGTGGCAAAATGGTCGTACCGCACCGGGTTTGATGGAGTTGGCCGATTTTCTGGTTTCGTTCACGTTTGGCTCCGCTGACGCGTTGTACAGCGATTCCGGTGGTGGTGAGTGGGGATGGCGAGCGGACGGAACGGTGGTTGATGCCCTGCCCGGAGCGGTGGCGTCAGTGCCATTGCAGAAGGGGCACGATATTGGTCCCATTACCTTTACAGAATCTCGCAATGTCGTTTTACTGCTTCCCGCATCCGGGGATATGCCAACGGTTGATCTTCATGGTAGAGGTGGCGACTGTCAGAGTCGCGGCTGCGACTTTGGTTTTCATTCTGCGCTGGGTGGTACGTCTGTGCAGTTGCAAGGCTTCAACAGTCATGAGGGTGACGAAAACAGAATTCAATTATTTCGTGACGGCGATCGAATCGGGGGAATGGATTTCACGCCGTTTCAAAATGGTACGCGTTTTATATCCAAACTTGGCGCTCAGCCAAGCCCCAATGAGTCTACCGTGTTTCATTTTTTGGGCTTGCACATCGAAGGTGGGCAGAGTGTTCGTTTCGATATGTTCCCCGAGGAGTTTGGTGTGGGGATGGATAATGATGGTACCACACCGTTATCGTATTATCTAATCGTTGAAAGTGTAGACGGATTAGCTGAAGAACATTCGCGCAATCTGTTTGGTCCTTTCAGCGTACCTGCGGGTGCGAGACATCGGGCTACAATCGATGATTGGCCTGTCGCGGGTTTCTTAAGATCAGAAATTGATCTGGATCGCGATGGAATCCCGGAGCAGTTTGTAACGGTGGGTGCGCGATCTTGTGGCGGGTTGGAAGGCGGTCCGCCGAGAGATCTGAATCATAACGGGATACCCGATGAAAGTGAGTCTGGCGGTGATGCCAATGGGGATTCCCTTACGGATTTACAAGATTACAGAAAATTGTGGAAATGTCTGAAGGGGCCGAATGTGGCGTACCCGGAACCATCTTGTTCAGCAGTTGATCTTGATTTTGATGGTGACGTTGATCTTCGTGATGTTTCGTTGTTTGAGGGCATGTATTCACCGTCTCAACAACAGCCACACTTTTGCTGCCAGGTTGGGCCGGCGGGTTGCGATGATCCTGTTGTTGAAGCATGTGTTTGTGAAAACGATCCCTTCTGTTGCGAAAAAGAATGGGATGAACAATGTATTTGGGAAGTTGATGGGTTTGCCTGTGGAATCTTTTAGGTTGTAGTGGTTGGCGAGTTGTTC
>CBDTZI010000426.1:0-3216 GCA_965364865.1 uncultured bacterium
GCATTCTCCCGCCGAACAATGTTGGCCAGCGTAACTTGCTGGGCCTGTTGAGCCTCTAAAAAATCGGCCCGCTTTTCAAGAAACAGGCTGTAATCACCGCTCACGCTGAAATATCCGTCCGGGTAGACCGGATTCAACTCCACCACGCGATTGGTCACATTGTTCAGAAAATAGCGATCGTGGCTCACCGCAACAAATGAAAACGCCGCACCCACAAGCATTTTCTCCAGCCAATCAATGCCCGCCAGGTCCAGATGGTTCGTCGGCTCATCCATCAACAGCAGGTCCGGCTGTTGAATGATCTCTCGGGCCAACGCCAACCGTTTACGCCAACCCCCTGACAATATTTCCACAGCTTCATCGGAATTGTCGAACCCACCAGTGGGGCTAAAACCAAACTTGCTGAGGATGATGGCCACTTCCGTGTCGCGTTCGTACGATTCCATGGGTTGATCCGCCAGCGCATTCTCCAGCACTGACGCCACGGTAGCTCCATCGGGAAAGCGATCCTCCTGGGGAAGATAACAAATTTTCGCCGACCGACGCCGACTCACCTCACCGCCGTCAACCTGCACGGACCCCGCCATGATTCTCAAAAAAGTCGTCTTGCCCGCACCATTGGGACCGAGAAACCCCACCCGCTCGCCATCCACGAAACTGATCGACAGGTCGTCAAAAAGTGAGCGGTGCCCGTAGTGTTTAGAAACCGCGTTACATGTTACCAATACGCCCATTATTCCTCGCTATTCGCAGCTTTCGCATGCCAGATCAAAAACTCGCTAAAGAAAAAGATGATAGCACGAACAGGTCGGCGAGGATAGAATCCAATGATGTCAAATGACTGTTCAGCCAAGCCTGATAAACCACACTCGCCGTCATGGTACGTCTATCTCCTGCGGTGCGGCAGCGGCGCGTTGTACACGGGGATTACGACGGATGTCTCTCGCCGACTGGAGGAACATCGCGAGGGCAAAGGCAAGGGTGCAAAATATCTTCGAGGCAAAGAGCCATTGCAACTTGTATTTGAAAAATCGGTGGGTACCCAAAGTCTTGCGCTGATCGTGGAAAGCCGTATCAAGAAGCTATCGAAGGCGCGCAAGGAAGCCTTGATCAAAAAAGATAGCATGATCGAGCGGATGATCGCCCAAGCCAAAGACTAACACTCAAATTGTGTTCGCCATTCTACTATGGCGCCATAAACGAGAGTGAAAGGAAACGGTAATCCTCCATATCTACATCGTTGTCGTGTTGAATGTCCGCGAGATCAAACTGAGCGGGCGAGCAACGACGCAATGAAACATATTCCACATCCGGCCCGTGCATACAAGCGGTAAAGATAAAGTAATCGTCTTCATCCACATCACCATCGCCATCGATATCGCCCCACAGAATTGTAGAGGTTGAAAGTTGTACGATCACGGGTATCACACCGGCGTTCATCCTGTGCGTAGTACTTCGAGCTAATCCAATGGCGGATTGGCCGAGGGTGATTAATGTTCCGTTGTCCATGGTGCCGCTTCCCATTGTATATATCGTACCCCCTCTAAAATGGGTGGCAAAGATCACACCGTGCGCAGGAACCAGGAGAAACATCGCGCCCAAAATTAACATCGTAAATGTTTTTGATGTTTTCATGATTATTCCCCAGTGCCTCCTGGTGAGTCGCAATTACCCACAGAAGCGGCGAAGAACGAGTTTAACTCAGCGTGGAAACCCGGTGTAAGTATAACCGCGTCGCCACCACGAATAGATACACCCGCATAGGGTTGGATAACTAAGTCATTAAAATCATTACCAATAAGGCCCGACGATTGATCGTACTTTGGCGTATTGTTCGCCGTAAATGTTCCCTGAACAACAAGGTTGGCGGGATTGGCACCACAGGTATCGTCACATGGACCTGCTTCTCGCGTGTCTGCAATAATCGGAAATCCAACTTCGCAGAACACCGCGATACGGTTCTGACGATTTACATCGTCATCCGGATCGTTATCGCCGTCGTTGTCCTTATCTTCGTAAAGAACATCGTCATCAATACCATCACTGCGAATGAATCCACTGCATAACCAGTGGATCAGTTCATCTGGTTCTAATTCCGGGTCAGGTGAAAGCAGGTTTTCATCCTCAAGTTCTTCCGTCCGTTCAACATACTGAAAAACATCAATTTCAAAGTGCACGTGCGGACCGCTGGCAAAACCCACGTCACCCTCTATCCCCAGAGGTGTTCCCGCAGCTACCCATTCACCAACAAAATGTCCCGCCCCGAGATTTCCGAAATTGTCCGTACCCTGTCCAACACTGCCAAATAACATATGCGAGTATTTGGACCACTCACCGTTGGCGTGTTCGATCCATACAAAATTGTTTGGAGCATTGGTATTACATGAGTCGGGGTTCTTCTTGCATGTACCTCCGTTGGGGCAACTTCCGCCGTTATCTTCGATATCTTTTTCGCAACAGAATGAACTGGGGCCTGTGTAACCGTCGCAAGCTGCTGTCTGAGCAGCGGCGTTATCCGCAGATCCATCCTGAGAATTATCGCAGTTGTTATCCGAACCACATGCGCTTGGGCATTTCGTATCATTGTTCTCCGAGATTACACGAATCCAACCGGCCGCAGCTGAGACGACCGTCGTAGGAGAACCAATCCCCGACATATCAATTTCATTTAGTCTGGCCGGGTGATTCGTATGATTGTTCGAGAAAAAAACGTCGGTACCGTTGGCAAAAGGTAAACGATATACACCTTTCACAATCGGTATCGGTTGTGGGCCTACATTTGGTTCGCCAGCATAAATTAAACCCGATTGGCACAAGCAACAACCCAGCCCGGCGTAAAGTAAGCTTCTATTGATCTTATATTTTCGCATTACTTCGCCTCCGCTGTTTTTTCAGATTTACAATTGACTTGCTGACGAAGTCCTGCGTTTTCTTGTTCCAGAGATTGAAGGCGTTTGTTCATATCAATCAGATGCAGGGTTAATTCTTCGACCTTCTGCAACAGTTTCGATTCCATCTCGCCAAGTGCTACACCATTTTTGGCTACATCCTCCGCCGAAGGTATATCTTGCAAGTGGCCATGCTTAGCGATGTGGGCCTCAACTTCTTCAAGCGTGGGCAACTTGTAATCTTTCTCAAAGACAAAGTCGGACCAACCGGTTTCGACGACGATTTCTTTGGCGCGAATTTTACCGTTTACCGCCAATCGATGATTGC
>CBDTZI010000427.1:0-3188 GCA_965364865.1 uncultured bacterium
GTGGGTTCGATGGCCGGCGAATGGCTTGGCGTGCAGCAGCGACTCGGATACACCGCGAACTTCTGGTTCGGACATCAGGGCTATGAATATGTAGACCTCGGTCGCTTCTGGCAAATATTCCTATTGATTGGCTTGTTCCTGTGGCTCGGATTAATGCTTCGAGCCATGTGGCCCGCAATCAAGAAACCAAACGAAAACCGCAGCCTTTTAGCTCTTTTTCTCATCGCCTCCGCCGCTATCGCATTGTTTTACGGTGCGGGATTGATGTGGGGCCGACAAACGAATCTGGCTATTGCCGAGTATTGGCGTTGGTGGGTGGTTCACCTGTGGGTCGAAGGGTTCTTCGAAGTTTTTGCCACGGTGGTCATCGCTTTTCTCTTCACACGCATGGGTTTGCTGCGAACGTCAACCGCCACAGCTGCGGCTTTGTTCTCGACCACGATTTTTCTGAGTGGTGGCATCATCGGAACGTTTCACCACCTCTACTTTACCGGAACACCGACCGCGGTGTTAGCTTTGGGTGCAACGTTCAGCGCACTGGAAGTCGTGCCGCTTGTCCTCATTGGTTTTGAAGCGTACGAAGGTCTGAAACTCAGTCGCGCTCGAGAGTGGATATCCGCTTACAAATGGCCCATGTATTTTTTCATCGCGGTTTCATTCTGGAACCTGGTCGGCGCGGGACTGTTCGGCTTTTTGATCAATCCCCCGATCGCACTTTATTACATGCAGGGTCTTAATACCACTGCGGTCCATGCACACACGGCGTTGTTCGGCGTCTACGGCATGTTGGGCATTGGACTGATGCTGTTTTGTCTTAAAGGAATGAGCCCGACCTCCATCTGGCGTACAGGGGTTTTGTCCTTCTCCTTTTGGGCTATCAACATCGGCCTGGCGCTGATGGTCTTAATCAGCGTGCTGCCCGTGGGACTCATGCAGACCTGGGCGAGCGTGGAACATGGAATGTGGTACGCACGTTCCGCAGAATTTATGCAAACGGATGTGGTGAGCACATTTAAATGGCTTCGCGTAATCGGTGACACGATTTTTGCCGTCGGACTTGTCGCTCTTGCGTGGTTTGTGCTTGGATTGGTTACGGGCTGGTCGGTCAATAAAAAGCAGGCCTGATTGATTAAATGGTAGAAAGAATCATTGGATAACCCGGCGTAATCGTCGGAGAATTTGCGGAGAAAAAAATGAGTACCCCTGAAGAAAAAGGTATGACCGTTGGAGAAATGGTGATCGAGAATCCCGGTCGAGCACGCGTGTTTGAACAGTTTGGTATTGACTATTGCTGTGGAGGTAAAATACCGCTTGATGAAGCCTGCGCAAAACGTGGGGTAGATATTGACGCCGTGCTCTTAGCCCTGCATGAGTCCCAAACCAACGAATCGTCGGAATCCCAGAAGGACTGGTCACAGGAATCGATGACCTCATTGGTGGATCATATTATCGCGACGCACCATAACTACCTGCGCGAGGAGTTTCCGCGTCTGACAAAAATGACGCAGCGGGTGGCTCAGGTGCATGGTGAGCGGCATACGGAATTGCCGAAAGTGCGTGATGCTTTTGCGGCGCTACGCGACGAACTTGATCAGCACATGCAAAAGGAAGAGATGATTTTGTTCCCAATGATCAAGCAGCTCGACACCGGAGAGTCCTCCGCAGCCAGTCATTGCGGATCAATCGAGAACCCGATCCGCATGATGGAGCACGAACACGATAACGCCGGCGATGGGCTGAGTACGTTACGAGAGTTGACCGATGGTTTCGCACCTCCGACTGACGCGTGCAATACATACCGTGTCATGCTCGATAGCCTGGCGACGCTCGAAGCGGATTTGCATCAGCACATACACAAAGAGAACAACATACTTTTTCCCAGGGCGATCGCCGCGGAAAAAAGCATGGCTTAGCGTAATCCCCAGAAGAGTTTATTCAATTCTCCCCCCTTTTGTTAATGGGAGGGTGAGAGGATTAAAGAAATTCAAACATTGGCCGGATGCCTGTGTGCACCGGCGAGGAAAATCGTAAATCAAAAGGAGACTGATGATGAATATTATGTGGATTTTTTCAGAGATTGTACTTTTTATCGTAACTTTACCCGTTTATCTCATTGCGCTGATGTATGGGTAGAAGGCTATCGAGAAAACTCAATCCAACTACTGTTGATGTCAACTCACCATCTCGGGACAAGTATTGAATATAGCGTATCTGAAATGATGATTCCGGTATGCCCTACTCCCCCCCACAAGGGGGATCAGGAACACATACACACGACTTGTGTATAGGTCGCCAAGACCTTACTCTGGCATACTATGGTCAATCAGGTTCTTCATATTTGCGAAATCGCATGCGTCCTGATCGCTGCGCTCAGCGGAGTGGTCGGTACCTGGTTTCAATACTGCGACGGGTGGCAAACCAAGGCAGAACGTGAGAAAACCAAGATTGCTTACGGCAAAAAGTGGGAAGCGATCCGAGACAACGGCCTGTTACAGTTGCCCGAAAAGGCGATCCAATACACACTCGACGTGAAGACTCGTCTTCCGAAAGCGGCGATTCGCCTGTTGGGTAGACCGTTTGATACAATAAACCTGACTGATAATCAACTTGTTTTTGTGATTATGCTGCTTCCCATTGTTGGCGGCGCGGTGGGGGGGTGGATTATGTACGGCTGGATCGGTGCAGTCGTTTTAACATCCATGCCCGCCGTCTTCGGCTTGGCTTTTTGGATCGAAGATAAAACCGATATCGATGTTCCCGACTGGGTAGTTAAGACGACGATTGTCCTTTGGACGGCGGCATTTCTGTTTACGGCGGGCATCTGGCTCAACATACTTGTCGGACTGGGTATCGCGTATGCCGCTTTATTGATGTTTATCCTGCTTCCTGTCGTTATGTTCGCACTTGCGCTACAGTTCGCCTTAGTTGCGTTGTTCGGTAAGGAAACCACATCGTGGAATATCTTCGACGGTGAATCCTGGGCTGTATTCGGTATGGCAGTGGCGGTCAGTTGCCTCGTGACGCTTTGTTCGCTGTTGATCGGAAACCTGGTTGACTCTGATGCCTGGATGCCCAAAGAGTTACAAATGCTCCTGTGCAACGTCGTGTTTGACGGGTTAACAATGGTGGCGACGTTTGCGATTCTGGCGCGGGCGGTGGGCGAGAAGCGGAAGTATCCGATTCCGGTG
>CBDTZI010000428.1:0-3162 GCA_965364865.1 uncultured bacterium
GGGCGTAGATAAAACGTGTGGCTGTGTACTCCAGGGAACCCGTCGTGCAGTACCCGCCGGGGCCACCGGGTCCACCCGGACCCATAGCTTGCGACGTACCGCCGCCCTCAATGGAAGTGCTTTCCATCGTCAGCGTCGAGCTTGAGGAGCTTTGTTGAGCGCCTCCGCCGTCTTCCTTGCGTGTAATGATACGCGTGACGTTGCCAATATCGTTATAGTGATACCATGTCGTGGTGAGGTGTATATCCTGCAATATGGGTGAGGTATCATATTGCTCTTCGATCATGAGGCGGTTGTTGTTGGAGCCGTATAGATCGGGATTTTCGATATCGTAAGTATAATCTACGAGGAATTCATTGACATGGTCGGTTTTGGTCGTGCGATTACCGCCGTCGTCGTAAGCATATTCAAAATTGTATGCGTTGATACCGCCACGAATTTCCTGCGTAAGGCGGCCTCTGGCGTCGTAGGTGAAGGTTGTTGTCGTAGAGACAAAGTTTTCCGTTTCCGTTATGGAGGCAGGAAGATTATTGTCGTAGTAGGTGTATACGAGTTTTAAGGTTGATTGTTGTGCCATGTTCTGATGGTCGATGATGGTGAGGCGTTTGGCGTCGTCGTAGGTGTATACGATGTGAGAGTTGAGCGGTGCGTTTACGCCGCCATAGATGATGCGCGAGACCAGATCGTCATCGCGATATTCGTAACTCGCTTCCATCAGGGGGTTATTTGGCGGGCCGCGTCGAGCGAAGCCAATCCTGCCAAATTGATCCGTCTTGACGTAGGATTCTATGCCATCCGGCCCGTTCCGGGTCATGTAGGCTCTGATATCACCAGAACCATCATCATAATGTTCGTTGTAAATATAATCAAAAGATCGTGTGGCTATGGGTGCGCCGGGTTCTTCTGATTGGATTGAACTGAGGGTTTGTCTTCCACGGTTATCAAATTCGTTCGTAAACGTTCGTTTATACGGAGATCCCTCAATGTTAAATTCGAGTTCAAGCTCCAACAATTCATTATTCGGTGAATAGACCGGTTTTGGATCATTGAGATCACCGAAAGTGGAAGATATTTCAGTCGGTGCAGCGGGGGCGCCGCATGGTTCAATGGGGAATCCGTCGGGGAGAAAAGCGGCTACGGAAGGACCTTGTACCAGATGAGCCAATGGGCAGAATGAACCGTCCACTCGACCTAATCTGTCAACGTGTTCTTCTCCATAATATCCCCCGCCAGGCGGCGTGTAGTTACCAAAATAGCCAGTATCGATCGGGTATCCACCAGAATCGTTAGTCGTCTGCTGCGAGAATACAGACTCTCCAGAGGTGGTGACCCCTTCGATGTAACTATTTTTTTGACCCCATACGCCATAGGCTGATTTAGTCACTACTCCGTTGGAATCGGTCACCGGCTGTAACTGACCGTGTCCCGATGATCCATCAAGATAGTAATCCAACAGGGTAATCCCCAAGTCAGTTCCTATATCCGGCTCATCAATTTTAGTTAGAAGCGTTGGAGCAACGGGAGGTTGTGGTGAAGCATTGCACACACCCGTCAGACAATCACCACCAATACATTCAGTACCTAGAGGACACGGATCACCTGCGTTTGTGCTGTACTCATCGCAAACACTGCATAAGCTGTCATTGAGGTCACAGGTTCCACCGCCACAGCCAACTTCTTCATCACATGCTACACCGGGGGTCGGACCGCCAGTGCATGTTCGGCAAGGCTGTCCAAGATTTGAACAGATTCCAGGGTCTAATGGTTCCGAATATCCATATTCAAAAGATACCGCATTCCCTAGCGCATCGGTGTAGGATTCAACATTGTTGAATGCATCGTAGGTCCAGGTCTGCGTATGGAACAGTCCGTCCGTGTGGGTCAGCACGTTTCCATTGGTATCGTAGGTATAGTCAGAAACTGCATCGATATTGTCCGGCTGCCAATGTTGTAGAACATTGCGGTCCGTGTTGTAAAAAAGAAGGTGTAGCCATTCATCCTGTCGGACGACGACATTCAAATCGCCATCAGGATAACGATCCTTTGAATAATCATAATTGTAGTAAAAATCCAACTGGATATCACTGCGATTGAAGTATCGAGTCATTATGATGTGGGGGTAACTACCTGAATCACTAAAACAATAAGTGCGGAAATCCTGCGTCAGGCCATCCGTTGGATCAGAGGAGTCATCAGGATCGGTAACGGTCTGGATGCTGCCGTCTGAAAAATAATCGAATTTATAAATACTCCCACCAGATGTATACTGGTTTTGTCGATCGCTAATTTCTAATATTCGTCCATCCGTGTCATATGTCACGATATCTATTTCGTATTTGACGGGTAAGGGAGTATCTACTTCTGGGAACAAGATATTGGTTAGTTTTCCGCTTGCATCGTATTTCAATTCCCAATAACGTTCTTCTGTACAGGAAACACCTGGGTCTCCGCAGTTTAATTCGTTCTTGGGGTCGACAATTTTTTGTAATTTACCGTTTACGTCATATTCAAAAGTGATATCGCGACCTGCAGCAGATATCTTTTCAATTTTTTTTGGTGTATTTATTGTATAAGTAACTCCTGATTGATTCCCAACCGCGTCGACGATTTTTGTTAGACGTATGGTATCAACACCAATAAGTTCAAACTCGTGATAAGTCTGGTTTTTGTGAAGCCACTTCCATGTTGTGCCATTTTTTTCGAGCGTGTCGTAGATGCCATCGTCACCGATGAAATTATTACCCGAGCCGGTGTAATGCGTGATCCTGCCGTTGTCCTCCAGCACCCAGGCTTCGGTAGGGGTCGTATAGTTGTCAAGCACGATCTGGTGGCTGTAAGAAATAGTCCAGCCGGGTCCAAGATCGAAGCCTACGTTGGTGGTCAAATCGTATGTCGAGTTGACGTTGGCTGCGTTATGGTAGAGGGCGATGTTCATATCAGGCCCGGTACCAGACCAGCCTATTATTGGAATTGCGGTAAAGAGATTTCGGGTGCGGGTGTTGACGGAGGAGTAGGTCGAAACCGGGATGTTCATTTCCCACGGTTTGGCCGGGCCGGGTTCAGGTAGAGGGTCTGTGCAAGTATCGGGTGGGTTGGGGCCAGGGATTGGGGAGCGCCTGTACGTTGCTTTCGGGCTGGCTGCTGAAGAAATAAAACCCAGCT
>CBDTZI010000429.1:0-3153 GCA_965364865.1 uncultured bacterium
TGTTGGCGTCCTGCCAAACTACTGAACTGACTTGCCCCATGTAATTTGGTAGAACATCGTTGAAGTCTCCGTTTTCAGGATTGGCGACCATGAGACGACCCGCAGAAGGATCGTTGCGATCCTCCGCAGAAATCACCGCAAGGTATTTTCCGTTTCTGTTCCAGGCGAAACTACCAATTTTTCCCGGATTTTTGAAACTGCTGATGATATTGGTGGTACCGTATGAATCAGAATCGGTAGAAACCTCAAACACGTGCAGCTTGCGCTCCATGTAAAAATCATCGATCATCGGCGTCGGGGCCAGAGTTAGTGCGAGTCGATTTCCAACCGGAGAAAACACCAACGAAGAGGGTACACCGGGGAAATCCAATTTCACCGGCTCCAATTCTTCGTCTTCGATGTTAGTAAGCCACGCATAGTTCGTAAGAAAATCTTCCTCGTAAATTTCCTGATTAAATCCTTTGTCTTGCAGCTTCTTTTTCTCAGACGATCGTTTTTCCTTCGCAATGAAGACGACGTGCTTGCTGTCGGCGTTCCAGGAATAATCAGAAACGCTGGTTTCGTGGCTCACTACGCTACGAGCTTCTCCGCCGTCGATGGGAATGATATACAACGAAGTGTGTTCGTCATCGCCACGCTTGGATTGGAATGAAATATGTTTTCCATCGGGTGTCCAGCGAATACGGCTGACGTTTACGTTGCCGGTTACGAACGGGCGAGAGTGTCCCTGCATATCCACGACGTGAAGTTCGGTGTAGGCCGATCCGCTTTTATCTTTGCCGGGGATTCTCGGCACGCTCAAGCCATAGGCGGTATATTTTCCATCGGGAGAAATCATCGCGGAGGTCACCGCCTGGATTTTCGCAATGTGTTGCGGCGTGAACACTTCTTTTTCCGCAACCACCGTGGTTGATAACAACGGCAAGACCAACAAGCATACTAGTTTGCGAAATCGAACATTGCTTACACGATAAAACGGATTGACCAAAATCATTACATACTCCCATTCATTCTATAGCAAAACCAAGCCAGTCATGTTTTGTATTTTGTAATAATAGTCTTCTATCTGACCTTTTCACGCAGGCTCTCATGAAGCCTATGAGCTGGAACAGGATGAACGGATTTGGTGCTTGAGTCAACTCCGCGGGCAAAGTGTGCTATTATTTCCGCTTAGCCGACTTTTCGCATGTAAGAATGTGTGAATTCTGGTATCGAAGTTCTTGATCTATTCCATCGCATGGGTGATAATCCGTTTTATCTTTTGAAATAAGTATGCATGGAAAAAATTAAGGGTAGCGTCATGGATCAGAAAAAAATCGAATCTAAACAAGTAGTGTTTTCAAAAGCCTGCAACAGATTTTATAGAGGGTTGATTGTGACGGTATGGCTTTGCGCTGTATCCGTTTCCATGGGACAAAATCCTGTGCGTGATCATCTTGTAACACCGGAAGATTATTTTTCGATCTCCTCCGCTTCCAACACAAAAGTCTCTCCGGACGGACAATATGTGGTTTATACCGAGCTGCGATGGAATCCGCCGGATGAAAAACGAAATGCCGATTTGTGGTTGCTCGACGTAACTACAGAATCCGTGAAGCGTTTAACTTTCGATAAAGCCTCCGATCGTGCTCCCCAGTGGGATCCAGATTCCAGGACCCTCTATTTCGCCAGTAACCGAAAACGCGGCGACGAGGACAAGGCGCCTTACGATGGGAAGACACAAGTCTGGCGTATATCCATGGATGGCGGAGAACCATTCCCGGTCACTCGAGTGAAAGGCGGAATCGACATCTTTGAACTTTCCGGCGATGGAAAATCTTTATACTACACCACAGGCAAGAAAAAAGTGGATGACGATTGGAAAGAGCTACGCGATAAATACGATGCCCTGGAGTATGGCCACGGCACGACTCGTTTTGGAAAAGTCTTCACGCTTGATTTATCAACTTGGCGTAGCGAAGAAATCATCAGCGAAGACCGAGTGATCGGATCCATGACTGTCACGCCCGATCAAAGACGGGTAGCCATGATCACCACACCCGGCGAGGAATTGATTCACAACGAAGGCTGGTCGAGAATCGATATTTATGATGCGGGCCGTAAGGAAGTGTACCCTGTAACCCCAGACGGCTGGCGCAAGAATCACCCGTCCCCGTATGGGTGGCTGGATAACATTAATTGGTCTGACGACGGTGATGCACTAGCGTTCTCCATATCGTTTGATGGATTTCCGACACAGTTGTATGTCGTGGAATGGATGGGAGATAAGCACTCGCTTAAAGAATTGGCCAGGCCGAAATCAGAGGACGAAAAATACAACATCACGGTGGTGGGTGGTTCCATGAAATGGCGTCACGGATCACGCGATCTGATGATGTTGGGCGAAGATCACGCTCGAACACGTATTTACATGATCCCCGCGGTGCGCGGCGAATCACAGAGTTATACGCGTGTCATCACGACTGGGGATGTCGTCGTTTCTTCTTTTGACACCCCGCAAGCTTCTGATTCTACGTTCGCTATGATCGCGACACCCGACCACGAAAGAGATCTATTTAGAATCACAAGCACGGGTGTTCAACAACGCCTGACCAATCTCAATCCGCAATTCGACACATGGAAGCTGCCTCAGATGTCAATCGTTCAGTGGTACGCACCCGATGGCACTGTGGTCGAAGGCATCTTAGAACTACCACCGGATTACGATCCAAACAACGGGCCGCTACCGCTGGTCGTCGAGATACACGGCGGTCCCACAGCAGCCTCTCAATACTATCGACGATTCTGGATTTATGGCCGGATGTTGATGCCTTCACAAGGGTATGCCTTACTGAGTCCGAATTATCGCGGCTCAACCGGGTACGGAGATAAGTTCATGGTGGATTTGATCCGCCGCGAAAATGACATCGAGGTTGATGACATCATCGCCGGCATCGAAGCCATGATCGATCGCGGCATCGCGGATCCGAATCACTTAGCGGTGATGGGTTGGAGCAATGGCGGATATCTGACCAATTGCCTGATCACGCGCAACGGCCAGAAACTGCGTAACGGACTGACATTACAATTCAAGGCTGCTTCTTCGGGGGCGGGCGTGGTGGATCAAATGATACAGTGGGGCACCGAAGACACACCCGGACATGTCATCAATTA
>CBDTZI010000430.1:0-3134 GCA_965364865.1 uncultured bacterium
CGAACGCGACGTAGCGATGATCTGCACCGGCACGCGGCATTTCAAACATTGATATGCTCCCTGAGCCGTGGGCGGAATGAAATCCCGACTCGCCGGGAGCCCGCGCGGCGTTACGACAATGATGGTTATTGATAAGCATAAAATAATGAAGTCCGACAGATGTAATCGTCAGGTATAACACTGGCGGACAAGCCGCCAGTGGCACCCGAATTTTTGTAACATTCTAAATACTGCATGCAACAAGTTAGAGTGGTTTGTAAATGAAACTATATACTAAAACAGGTGACGACGGATCGACGGGATTGTTCGGTGGCGATCGTGTGCTCAAAAACGATCCACGCGTGACCGCTTACGGCGAGGTGGATGAGTTAAATGCGGTAATCGGTATGGTGATCGCAAGCTGTGATGACGAGAAAACGAATCGTAATCTTCAACAAATCCAATCCGAGCTTTTCACACTCGGTGCTCAGTTGGCTACGCCCGAACATCAAAAATCCAGCACGACCATTCAGGA
Source organism: uncultured bacterium (assembly GCA_965364865.1). Taxonomy (GTDB): domain Bacteria; phylum Planctomycetota; class Phycisphaerae; order UBA1845; family UBA1845; genus CBDTZI01. The sequence continues at coordinate 515 of CBDTZI010000430.1, forward strand.
CAAACACATTCAACAGCTGGAAGAATGGATTGACGAAGCGGTCGCAAAAGTCGAGCCGATGAAAAATTTTATTCTTCCCGGTGGTACCGTCGCAGCTGCGGGTTTACATCTGGCAAGAACCGTATGCAGGCGTGCGGAACGAGCGACGATCACCCTATCGCAACAACAATCGGTCGATCCGCATACGATCATCTATTTGAACCGACTGAGTGATTTACTGTTTGCCCAGGCCCGTCATGCGAATAAACGCGATGACGTCGAAGACATTCCCTGGATCGCACCGAAAGATGAATGCTGATTTTGCATCGAATCACCGATGAAAGACGTATAAAACGATGCCGTCGTCGAACCGCAGGCAGCGAGTTTTCGTATCAGTGGTAAGATGGACAGGATAATTTTCTAATACAAATTCCGGAAACGTAAAACTCGACGTACAACTAAAACCCATGAACGTCAATCACACCGCAGAATCAGAACCGCTTCGCCCGTTGCACATCGTGATGATGGTGCTGTTGGTCGCTATTGTGGGTGGAAGCTGCCTGCTACTCAGCGCACCGAAATCATCTCAGCTCATGGAAGGTGCGGTCGAATGGCATGAAGGCTCACTGCTAAGGGCGGTGGTACAGGTGTTGTGTTTGAATTATCAGGCGCCCACGCTTCACGCTGGCACGGTGAAGAATTATTTATTGGGTATGGGTGCGGGCCTGTCGATCATCATCTTTGTCATCGCCATTGTCGTCCGCAGTCAGGGAGAAAGTTATAAAGATGAAACTGGCCAACAGGGTTCTGCGACAGACTCCACAACCGGCCCATTAACGAACAACCATTCCGACGATCGCTTTTCATTATTACATCGTTTAGATTCACCGCTGGTTACGGCCCAAATGTTAATCGTGTTTTATGCGTTGTGGTCTTTTGTATCGAGTCGATGGTCTTCCTCGCCGCTCGTATCGATCGGCGGTAGTGCTATGTTGACGGTACAGATTCTCTGGGCGTTCGGTCTGGGGTTGGCATTGAGTGCACGGGCCGCCCGCAGAGCGGCGGGTATCCTGATCGCCATACTCGGCGTGACGGCGGCGATGGCGGTCTGGTATTATTACGGTCGCAATCCGGGCCTGCGAGCGATGTATCCCTTTGGCAATCCCACGTTTCTCTCCGCGGCGTTGATACCTGGCATTGTGTTGATTGCAGTCCATATTTACAAAACGATTTACAACAGGGTTCGCCACCACAGTAAAATATCCGTGATCCCCTCGCTCGCAATGATCGTCGCTCTGGGATTGATGGCGTGGACATTTTACCTGGCCAGTTCGCGCGGAGCAGCCGTGGGGCTTGGCTTTGCACTACTGTCGGTTTTCTTTTTTGTGATGCAGGGTCAACGAAAATGGATTCCCGTTTTCTTTGCGATCGCGATTACCATCGGCGGCGTTTTCTATATTAATGCGCAAAGCCAGGCGGATTCACCTACCGGTCGAAGCGCAACCATTCGTTTGCGTTCGTACGCGTGGAATTACGCGTGGCAGATGTTCAAGGAAAGACCACTCGTCGGCCATGGTCAAGCCGGCTTTGTGTTACTCGGTGATGAACACGCGGTTCATGATGTGCTGAACGATCCCCAGGTGTTCGAGTCGCGCATCACCCACGCCCACAACGAATGGCTTGAGGTGATGGCTGATCTGGGTGTGGTTGGGATTGCTCTGATACTCGCCGGTCTTGTCATCACATTTAGAGCGGGCGTCATTACTTTGCAAACCGCACTCCCCCAACAAGACCGCTGGATACTGATCGGGCTGTTAAGTTCGCTGGTCGGATTGATGGTCGACGCTTGTTTCGGTGTGGGGCTGCGCGTCACCGGTGTTCCCACTCTATTTTACACCGTGATCGGACTGATCTGGGCAATGTGTGCACATGGTCGACCTGGCATCGAACGCGTGGTATCCAACCATCGCGGGTGGCGTATCTTCACGGGTGTGATTGGATTTTCGATCGGCCTGGCTGCCATGGCCGTGGCCAATCAAGATTGGTCTTCTGCCCGATACGCCTATCGTGCAAAAGAATCCTTTCAACAGGAAGACCCCGACCAGGCGATTCTTCATGCGACAGCTTCCATCGGACGTCTGAATCCCTCTCGAAAACTCACGCAGTTGTACCGTCTGGGCGTTTCACATTTACGCAAGTCTCAGATATTGCAGTCGCGCGGTCTCAGCCGACATCAACGATCTTATGAAAGTCAACCGATCAATCCACGGCTTGTCGCGCTCGGCCAGCAGGATATCCAGTTGAGCGATCAACAGTGTGTAGCCGCCAGTCATTATGTGAAAGAGCTGGTATCCATTTCGCCCGGTTATATCAATCATGGCTGGTTGGAATATCAAATCAATTTCACTCGCGCCCAAAATGTAGAATCCCTCGCCTTGATGGAATCGGCATTAGCCGGATCACCCATAACGGACACCCGCGCAGCGGAGGTCGAACAGCAGAAAGAACAGTTTATCCAAAACGCACAAAAAGCGCTCGAACGTGAACTGGTTCGGCGACCCTTTCAGTCGACGCTGGCATTAAATTTTGTGCATGTTCAACTACCGAATTTTGACTGGCAACAAGGGTTGGACATTCTGGC
>CBDTZI010000431.1:0-3130 GCA_965364865.1 uncultured bacterium
CTCTTTTTTTTGGCGTACCCCGAAACCAGATCGGATATATCCGTATCCATCGCTTCCAAGGCTCCAAATTGAGCAGGCTGGGGCGCACAAACGAACGTATACTGCTGCAATTTAGCCATTTCCGTAATGATCTCGGTTGGTCCCGCCGCATACCCCAGACGCAACCCTGTCATCGCATAAGATTTACTGTAGCCGCGTAATAAAATCGTGCGCTCTGGTGCATAGTTGACCGCGCTGGGGCTGCGCCCGTCATAGACAATCAGATTGTAAATCTCGTCCGAGATGATTAACAGATTGTGCTTTTGAGCGATATCCGCGATTCGCCGAACATCCTCATCGCGATGAACAACACCCGTCGGATTGCCGGGTGAACAGATCAGCATCATTTTTGTTTTTTCCGTAATCGCTTTTTCAAAGCGATCCGGATGAAGCTGGAAATCATCGTAGAGGTCCACCATGACGGGTACGCCGCCCACCAGATTGACCAGGTGTTTGTAGGAAACAAAATAGGGGTCACCGATGAGCACTTCGTCGCCGGGATTAATGCAGGCTAACAGCGTTAAATAGAGTCCGCCTGATACACCGGAAGTGACAAACAAATCGGGTTGCCAGTCGAATTCGTCATTGAGTTGTTGGGCGATTCGATCGCGAAGTTGAGGCAATCCTCGTGTGACGGTGTATCCGTTATGGCCGGATTCTACCGCTCGAACCATGGCGCGTTGGATATTGGCGGGTACATCAAAATCAGGTTCGCCGATGGAAAAATTGATCGGGTCTTTCAGCGATGCGCAAAGACCAAAGATGCGACGAATACCCGACGAACCAATCGTCTTGACATGATCCGCGATAAACGATTCACCGTTCATGTATGCACCTTGCCCCCTAAAAGTAGTATGGTTTTTCCCTCAGCGTCAACTTGAGTGATCGGGCGAAACAAAGTTCAAGTGACTCGATACAGGGTGAAAAGATCAAAAATCCGATGAGACACCAACGGCAGAATCATCTGCGAATGATGACTATTTCTTTTCTTCTGTTTTGGCGGCTTCATCCGTTGTGGCTGCTGCATCGCCTTCGGTTTCACCCTTCTTCTCTTTGGTCTTCTTACCGACCGCCACTTTACGATGGCCCACCTTGGGCAATCCCATGACGTTCATATCATCCGACCATTTCCCCAGTTCCTGCAGTTTTTCGATTTTTTCTGCACGGGTGAGAACATTACGATGACGAGCGAGGGTGCTTTTTGATTTGAGTGATTTATCCATTGACATCTAATCCGAACTCCTTGTCCAAGAATTATTCTTGAGTGTCTTAAAATATCCCTGTAAACGGTATCCGCCGCCGGAAGCAAAATAGGCGGTACCCATATCATGTACTTTATTGAGCAGCTGATCCGCCATCCTACGCTGCGTCTCATCGTTACGATTGTACCCTTGTAGCGTAATCAGTTGAACCGATCCTTTGGGTGTCGTAACCTGTTCGGTCGCGATTCCTTTGCCTTGAAGAAAAGACTGCGCTCGCGCTGCATCGTCTTTGTAGTTTTTACCAAACTCTTGCACGACAATATACGTATAATCTCGTACCCATTGAGCGCTTTGCACAGCTCCGTCCACTCGACGGCCAGCGGTCGTATTGTTACGTCGGCCGTGGTTGGGATTTACCAACAAGCTTTGTATCACATGCGTCGCGGGTGGTTGATTTCTCGCGGCTTCGATATCATCCATCGTCTGTGCGGAAAACGATGACCGACCCGATTCGTAGCCCAGTTTAATCCCTGCCTGGTTACCACGAGCGCGACCCAGCTCATAAACACCCAGCAAAATCACCAGGGTGACAAAAACCGTAATCGCTCCGGAATAACTGGTAAAGGAGACCCGAACTCGCTCACCTTCCATCGCAATAAAAGGCTGTGGGCGATCTTCAAGCTCATCCTCTGCCGTGACGGGAACATCATCAATCGTACGGCTCGTATCCTTCGATACGACAGAGGAAGGTATTATTTCCTCAATTTCATCGGGAGAATCCTCATCTTCCCGGTTCTCTCGATCGGAATTCTTCGACCACCAGCCGGGAACCTGGAGTTTTTCCTCCGGGTCATTTTTCCCCTCATTCAGCAGATCGAATAGAGCAGGACTCGACTTCGACTTTGCCATCACTAAAAGCCTCCCTGGCACTTCACTTCCAAGCGGCAAAGCATACTGCAAACCCCTGTTTTTGCAATACGGGGCGGACGCCATGTGGACGCGACAGGCAAAAACACACGATATTTGTTGATTACAGATGATTGTGAGTTCTGGCTGGGCAGGAGATTGTCCAGATGTTGAGGATGGTCAGTGGGCTGGGGATTGTCACCAGGCGTGGGATGGATACAGTAATGTGTGATCGATGGGGCGATTAGCTCAGTTGGCTAGAGCGTTCGGATCACACCCGAGAGGTCACAGGTTCGAGCCCTGTATCGCCCATTTGAAGAGGAACGATTCGTGTCGAATATGGGTATGTATTTGGCGGGGCCTAGCTTAAATAACCCCTGAGGATACGGTTTTGGCAGGCATCGAAAGGTGTTGAATCGTTTCGATTAGCTGCTTGCGATCGATGGGCTTGGTGGCGTAACCATCACAGCCAGCTACCATACACTTTTCACGATCACCAGACATAGTGTTGGCAGTCAGGGCGATAATCGTGCCGGTGTAACCCTGTTGAAGAAGTTGGCTCGTGGCTTCGAAACCTCCAGTGCCCTTGTATTCTTGTAGGGTAAAATTCATCCCGATCTATATGGTCTTTTGTCCTGTTCTCGCGGATTGGGCGAAGGGGGAGAGAAAAATCTACAGGGTCCATATTCAATGTCACTTTCTTTCTTGTCGCTAAACTGTACCAAACTTGCCAGGACGATTGGTCGGCGGAATTTTATTTGGGATCTGCAATGTCTGTCAAATTGATATGAGATAAATAAGCCAGAAAGTGCAATTTACAAATTTTCGACCCCGGCATTAAAGACACACACTAAAATATTGTACTGTACGTTTAATTTTGTTGTATTTCACTCTGAAATCCACCAGGCAGAATATGTCTCGACAAACCTGTAAATCGTTGATAAATCACAACAATCGTGTTTTTTTGTCAAAAATGTTGTAAT
>CBDTZI010000432.1:0-3115 GCA_965364865.1 uncultured bacterium
TGGTCCTGGCCTTCGTGATTGCGTCCCTGACCCTCAGCCTGCGCAAGCGTTGGCTTGTTTTGAAACGGTGCAAACGATTTCATCTGATGAGCCGTTTCTCACAGACTTTAATCTGAAAAAGGGCGAAGCGCTGATCCAACTGGGCCGTTATGCCGAGGCGAAGGAGCCGCTCGAATTGGCTGTCGAGGAAGACAAAACCAACCCACGAGCCGCCATGCTTTTGGGCGATTGCATGTTAGCCGACGATAAACCCCAAATCGCAATTGACGGGTATCGAAAAGTTCTCGCGCACGATGCACACAACCCCTTCGCACATCACAAGTTGGGTATCTGTCTGTTTCGAACAGGGAATCAGGAAAACGGGCTTTATCACTGCCTGGAAGCGGTACGATCGAAGCCGGATTATGGCCCCGCGATGTACAACGCCGCGGTAGCCCACCTCAGGCTTGGACAGTGGCGTCATGCGAAGGCGATGCTCCGTCGCGCCATACGCAACGAGCCCGGCAATACCGACCTGAAAAAGCTGAATCGGCGATTTTGGCGTTACCGAGTCCGCTATTATGTTCGATCGTTGCGACGCAGGCTCAATTGGTAATATGCCTGTCATGACCCTCCTTCCGTACAGAGTTTCGTTGCAAATTCGCCGGTAATCTGTAAATTTGGGAAAGATATCACTGGCCTACCCCCACTCAATCAACAGAAACACCGCTTAAATTGACAACTTCTTGTGCAACCCAACCGACCGGATATTTGTTATAATGTATGACGTAGATGAGCGCTCTTCTAACAAAAGGGGAGGTCTGTATCGACGGGATATCTGGTTTGGCGTACAATTTGTGGTTCCTTGCTTATAACGTAATAGAGCGAGAATGGTACTTACTTTTTAGCGGTTCGATAACAAGATGAAAAAAATCCAAGTCACCACTTCGGTAATCAGTCTGGCTGTGTTGCTTTCCCTCAGCAGCTACACCTTTGCACAATCCACACCCACACCGGAATCTGCAACGGTGGAAAAAATAATGGAACAAGCCGTTCGTAACCTTACGATGCGCTACAATCTGAATGAACAACAGACTAAAAAAACGCAGGAAATCATGAGTCGTGAAGTCCATAAATTTTTGCGTGAACACGAAAATGAAGTGTGGCCGGTAATCCGCGATTTATTGAAAACGGGTTTGAAGCCATCGGACAATCCGGAAGATGGAAAGCGCATTGGAAAAGCAGCACTTCCCCTGATCGAACTGGCCAAAGATGCCATTGATCGCGGCAACGAAGAGTGGAGACAGTTCCTGACACCCGATCAAAAACGTATGCATGATTTTGATCTGAATGAAATGGATCGAAACTTTCAACAAATCGAACGTAACTTTCAACAGTTGGCTGATGGAAGTCCTACGAAACAATTGTTTCCCCAACCGAACCCGAACAACAAAGCTACACCCGCCCGCCCGCAAAAACCCACCGTCGGATTACCCCAATCCGAGCCGGTGATGTTCGATCCGTTTAGAATTTTCAGCGCCCATGTTGAAGATTTTATTCTCTTGTATCAACTGAGCGAAGGGCAAATTGACGCCGCACGATCTATTCTGGAAGAGTTTCGCTCCAAAGCGACCGACTTTATCAACAGCAATCGGGAAAAACTGGCAAAAATCGAAAAGGACAATACCGTCGCACAGAAGGCTGGCGATCGTAAAAAACTTGTTCAGGTAGAAATAGCACGCAAGACGTTGCTGGTACCGATTATCAGATTATTTTCGCAACTGGATGATCGATTAAAAGCCCTGCTCACCTCGGCACAACTGGCTCGATTCGACGCGGTGGATCAACCCAAACCGGTAAAAGATGATGTTGAGACACCATCTGAATCCACAGACGTAACACAGAAAAACAAGGAAAAACGACCAAAACCTCAGCCAGCGCCAGTCAAAGATGAGGACAGTCGTTAACTTTCAATCCACTACTCGCGACTTTGTTTAACTCCTATTTTGTGTAGTCTTACAATTGTCACAGATATTTTTTTGAATCTCACGAATTGATAACGCCGTTATAGGTCTCGCAGACCTCCTCTCTAACTATCGGACTTTCGGTTTTGGTTTTTCTATCCGATACAACTTGCCCCGTCCGATTTTGAATTCTACTATGGATATAGACATCGATCCGTTGATGGGTCGGACTCTACGTTCGTCCTTCTTCCGTCAGCTTCTCTGATCGAGCGGAGATTGTGTATGCAGGCTATCCCTGATAACCATCCATTGCGTCGATATTTTTCGGGCCTGGTCGAAGACGCTTTTTACAGCCAGGTCGGGATGTGCGACCCGTCGCTGACGAGTTATGTCGCCGACCTGCTGGTCGATTTTACCCACATCGATCGCCTGCGAGCGGTTCGCAACGCGCAGGACAAAAGACTCGATCAGATCGCAGCCATGATCGCCATCGCTGACGACGAAAAACCTAATAACTCGCGCGAACGAGATTGCACGATGTATCGTTACATCGGTGATTACACACTCTTTTGGGCGGGCGTTTTTCCGGAAGATTTGAAACGCCCCGGAAAAAATTCGGACATGTTGTTGGATTACGTTTCGCAGGGCAAAAAATGCTACGCCCTCGTTTCACGTCTTTCGGAAGAAGACGGAGCTCCACCCGCTTCTCTATTCCGCCATTTGAGCGAGGACTTTGAATTCTGCCTCTACGGGCTGGGATTGGTACGCCAGAGCTGGCAGGACTGTGAAAAGGATTTGACTGATCTCGGCGGCGAAATCGTCTATTAGCCCGCCTGATGATCTCTCCCGTTTAATTTTTAACCCCTGATTACCAACATCGAAAACGTGATGAGAAACGGCCCGTGAATAGGGTCCAGATAGATCGCTTGCTACTACAGAGAGCCGATAACGCCCGCTATTCATGAACAGGTGCGAATGAAGGATTGTTTCTGTGTTCATGACTTGTCAACGAGGGCGATCCTGTCTAGTATTCTCACATGAACAGAGTCTTGGTTATGGACTTTATTGTAACTGGCTTGCGTGAACCTTGGTTTATGGCTTCACACGCCGATGATCCCCGATAGCTCAATTGGTAGAGCGAGCGGCTGTTAACCGCTAGGTCGTAGGTTCGA
>CBDTZI010000433.1:0-3098 GCA_965364865.1 uncultured bacterium
ATGAATATGACGTCTAAAGAGTTCAAACCGGTTGTTGAGGCATTCACAGAGGTCTGTAAACTATTTCAATGCCCGACATGTGAATCTATATTGTCCGTTGTACGAGAAGGTATAAGACCGGTGTCTGTCAAATGTCTTTGTGGTGAAACAACGTGGAATCTCGAGAAGAGTCAATAACAAAAACCTACGCTACCCCGCTTTTTTGTGTTTGCCGTCGATGTCGAGGATATCGTCTTACCATGAATATCGCAAAGTACATGATCATTGTCGGTATCGTATTGTGCGTGGGGTGTTCGCGTATAAGCATATCTATTGAACGGGAATTCGATCTGCATAGTTATTCGCGCATCGTGCTTTTGGGGACAGGCACGCCCAACGCCGAACCGGACCGATCCGGAACAGCCATCGCCATTATTGTCAACGATACTCCGTATATTATCGATTGCGGGCCGGGCGTGGTACGACGAGCCAACGCAGCCAATCTAAAACGCGGGATCAAAGCGCTGAGGCCGGAGAATCTTAAACATCTGTTCATCACTCATTTACATTCGGACCACACCGTGGGTTATCCGGATTTTATTTTCACGCCGTGGACGTTGGGTCGTGATGCACCCCTGAAAGTGTTTGGACCGACCGGGACAAAAAAGATGACGGATCACATCCTGGCTGCGTACGATGAGGATATACACCTTCGGGTGGACGGATTAGAGCCAGCCAACACAGAGGGGTATAAGGTCGAGGTTAGTGAAATCAAATCCGGGATTGTATACCGGGATGAAAACGTAACGGTAAAAGCTTTTCCGGTTCATCATGGTTCGTGGAAACACGCTTTCGGTTTTCGATTTGAAACACCGGATCGAGTGATTGTTGTCTCGGGGGACACCACACCTGTGCCGACATTGATCGAGGCTGCGCAAGGTTGCGATGTGTTACTTCACGAGGTGTATTCAAAGGCTGGTTTCGATAAGCGAAATGCGATTTGGAAGAAGTATCATTCGAGTTTTCATACCTCGACCATCGAATTGGCTGATATCGCTAACATGATCAAACCAAAACAGGTCATCCTATATCATCAACTCTTCTGGGGCGCAACGGATCAAGATTTGTTAAACGAAATTCGCCAGACTTATTCGGGAAAAGTTGTATCTGGCAAAGACCTCGATGTTTTCTAATATTCATCTGCGTGCGAACAATATCTTCCATATGCAACCCAGGGTTTAATATAAGAGGAGAAACAATCTATGCTAAAGGTGGGGTTGTGTATGGGGCTGGTTATTCGGACGTTGAGGGGCTGGTGTAATTCGAAGTCGGGTCAGGGCTAAATGCAATGAAAGTGGCCGAAAATGCTTATCCCGCTTTTTTGTGTTTACCGTTGATGTCGAGAACGTCGCTGTCAACCTCGCAGGAGATGAGCATGTCGAACTGCGTTTGCGGGTCGAACTGCTGAGCGGCTAACCACACCTGGGTGATCTCCGGGCTGATTTTTCGCAGCACGTCGATGGCGCTGGCCATCCGCTTCTCATCGAAGAACACGAAAGGCTCATCGAAGAATAGAAACTGTGCGGACTTGCTCGACGAGGCGATCAACGCTTGTGACAGGGCGAGTCGAACGCAGAGCATCAGTTGTCGATGGGTACCGTTTGATATCTCAGCCAGCCCGACGAAATCGTTTTTCTCCTTGCAGAACACCCGCACCTTAAGATCGTCGTCCACCTCCAACTGTTCGTAGCGGTCTTCGGTCAGTTTTGGAAGAATTTTGCTGACGAATCGGCGAAGCTCCGGATGGAAACGCGAATAGATTCTTCGACACGCACCCTCAATCAAATCGCGTGCGATCTCACGAATTCTAATCTGATGACGAAGGTCGCCGGATTTCGATTCAAGACTCGCCACCTCTTTTTCCAGCGCATCGACCTGATCCCATCGTACGCGTTCCTTGGTAATTTCACCGTCGAGCTGCTGTATTTGTTCCTGTAGTTGAATCGCCTGGTGCTTACGCTCCGACGACATTTGGGCAATGCGTTGATGTCCACGTTCCAGTGTGCGCGTCGCCTGGGTACTGCCGTTGCGTATTTCGTCGAGCTTTTCTTTCAGTGCGTCCGGCCTGATGAGCACGGCTCCGTCGCCGTTGGCGAATGCGCCGAGTGCTTGACCCACCAGGTCGTTTCGCACGCATTTCAACGCGTCCAGCGCATCGGGTACGGTGGCTTCGTCGATCGCGTCGATCACCCCGACTTCTATACGGGCGATCTGTTCTTCGGTGACCACTTCTTCATGCTCGCTGCGGAATTGTTTTAAGTCTTTCGTGATTCCGATGAACAGTCCAACGCCCACCGCGGATAACACCGTAGTGGCAACGCCCGTGGTCAACAGAAACAGGAGTCGGCTCGCCTCGGCCATCGGGAGAATGGTGGTCAGCCAGCTTCCGATCATCGATTCGGGAGAGTTTTGCATCACGCCCCAACCGATCCAGGCGAGTACCGCGATTTCAATCATGATGGCACTGGCGATGATCACATATCGTCTTCGAGTGGACGTGCGATCGATTTTTTGTTGGGCGTCTTTTCGCCGATGCGCAAAATTCGTATCTTTGACGCGTGTGACCAGTTTTTCAACGTGATCTTCTGCGGGTTGATGAACGGGTTCATCCAGCAGATGGGCGAGTCTCTGTCGATAGAGGTTGGCGAGATTGCGAACCTTGTCGTACTCCGCCAAACCGGACTCAAACGATTTCACCACTTTTTGTGTGCTCTGCAGCCCTTTGGCTTGCTCATCCATGCCGCTGGCGATGGTAGCTTTGGAGGCTGCGACAAGAGAAGTTTCCATGCAGCGGTTTCGATCTCGCCATTGATTGTAATTGGTGCGTAGCGAGGTTTTCACGAACATGCGTGACGCTTCGGTAAAAGCGTTGGTCGCTTTGGCGATCGCGTCGGCGCGGGCGGCTAATTCGGTATGCTCTTTTTCAGCCAAGGTCGCTTGTTGTGCTTTGATTTCCCGCTGCGATTCGATTCGACCCAGATGCGACCGGTCCAGATTGATTTTAAGAATGTCCTGTTTGCGCTGGGTGATGTGCGTTTCGAGATTGCGAATGGCTTTGT
>CBDTZI010000434.1:0-3093 GCA_965364865.1 uncultured bacterium
TGTGTCCCGACGCGCCACCTTTTTCGATGCTTATCACCGCCGTCGCCGTGGACGGCGACCCCGACACGGAGCCGTTGTACTGCTTCAAGTCAAGCGGAGCGATGAGTTTTTTTCTGTAGACTACTTGCCCGTCACTCAGCGCTCCTGCGATAAATATATTCAGATCGATGGGGATGACTTTTCCGGTACCGATGAGTTCGGTAGCTAACCAGGGCGAATGTGAAGTTTCTATCCAGAGCGGATCAAGAAACATCAGTTCAATCTTTTGAGTTACATCGGTGAATACCATATCTTTTTTGGCAGACAGAAATATAGTTCCGCCATGCTTCAACGTGACGGGCGACGCGCCGCCACCAATAATCAACAGACGATCGCCACCAACACCACCGTTGATCGTGGAAAGCTCATCGGGCGGCGTACCGCTACCCAGGTCAAGCAGGTGCACCGACTTTGTCTTCGTGATAGCACCACTCACAATAAGCTTCGTATCATATTTCAGATTGATGACACCGACGTTAGTAAGTTTCTTGGAGTTGACGTCCAGGTCAGCCTGCAATTGCGTCTCTGCCCAGTTGCGATTAATTTCCGTCCAGGTGCCCGCGTCGGATTGATAGAGAAGGATATTTTTGTCGACGTCGTCGAGAACGGCGTCTCCCTGAAGCAGCACGATGTTACCGGTCAAGTTTTTAACCGTGATAACGTCGCCCGCACTCCTCAGCATCAACAGTCTATTTACCTTCGTTGGATCAGCGGTGATGATATCCAGATCATCAACCCCAGCGGATTCCGCAATAAGCTCGGTGATAAAACGCGTAGGTGTGATTGTCCCCGTAGTGATTGCCTGGCTGTCCGCCAGCTGAAAATCGAGACTCTTGATGTTATTCAATTCGTTGTTGTTGATGTCCACATCGCTGGAAGCCTGCACGGTAGACCACGCATTGATGATGCCCGTCAGCCAGTTCGTCTGTATCATATTGGTGGTGGATTGGATGTCGGTGGCATCGGCGACAACCTTGGCAAGTTTGATATGATCACCCGCAGGCCATCCGACGATAGAATTTTTAAGCGTCGCAGCGTTGTCCAGGTACAGGTGATTCGTTTCCGACGCGGTCACCGCATAAGTATCATCACCCGCGTAGAAGTACTCCGTTGTACCAATCATGTACGTCATGTCATACACCCCGACGTTCAATCCGCCCAGGTAAATAACCAATCCGCCGATGATCTGACCGAGCAAGTCCCACGTACGAATCTCCGTATTCATGAAACGTGCAAACACATCCGGGTCACTCGCATCGTTGACGTTTTTCTTGAGATGCTGAATCCCTGTTGTGGGATGGATGGTATCATCAGCGGCAGCGCTTTGCGTGTTGTCTACCAGCGGTAATGTTGGAAGAGTCATAATTTTTATCCTGTGTTTCGTGTGAAGCCAAACGTAAACGTATCCGCCATGCCGTCGTAGCTGGCAAACGAAAATGATTCCAGCGGCGGAGGGTCGGTCGCCGCCACCATCCGTTCGATCACCGGCATCGCAGCGATCTGCTTGTTCCCCTCTGCGTCTACAATTTCGGCGGCGAATTTGAATTTACCAAACGCCGGTGATAGAAGAACCACCACGTCCATATACGACGGCGCCTGTCCCGTTGGTGTGATTCCGAGTGTCGTTTGACCGAGGTTCGATCCGTGCGGCGGTGACATTCGCCCACCGATTTTGTGTAGTCCGAGTACGCCGGTTCCGATCCCCTCGTATCTTTTGCTTTGTCCCGGAAAAAGTGGTTGCGGTGAAGCCAGCAACGGCTTCGAGGTGTCAATGGTTCCGCTACCGAAGTCGGTGTAGACTTGTAGTGCATCACCCGCGTCGGCGTCCTCGGGATAGGGAATACGAAGTTTGATTGCGATCTTGCTCATGTAACGACCTCCGGGTTGTGTCGTAGGTCAGTCAAAATCAGCTTGGTTTGCAATCCGGCATCGGGATCGTTTGAATAGACGATGGCAACAATTCGGGGAAAACGTTTGAAGACAATACCCAGTCCGTGTACACCCGAAAAACTATCGCCAAGATTATATTTCGTTGTGGTATAGGGAATGTGGATAGGTCCAGCAATATAATCATAACTCATCAGCGTGGCTTGTTCGTCGCAGTATTTTTTGAATTTCGTGGTGTCATCGCGATCTTCATACAGGGCATCGGAGTCGATAGGTTGTGCATTCAAATGTGAGTTTTGGCCACGACGTTCTCGGCGTACAAAATGACTTTCCAAGTCGATGAGTTCAGTTCGCTGGCGGAATTGTGTGAGACGCGGAATGCGTGGGAGGTAAGACATGCGATCATCGTCGCGAACAGTACAGGTGATCGACACAAAGAAATGCGGGCCGACATAATCCAGGTTCTGATCAAGACCGAGGTAGGCCTGTATCATATCCATGATCGGGTACGAATCATTGGGATCGGGCGTCATGGATGAATCTTGTAGTATGTTGTTTACATTCAACCAGATCGCACCACGTTGCTCATCGAATTTAACTTGACCTCGAAACTCAGCCCAGTTCAGTGTTTCACTCAACGCAACATCGGCGTCGGTCGATTTGAAGTTAAACCGCACGATCGGGCTTTGATCCGTTCCCGACTCGTTGTGCCGGGCGATCAGATTGCGAAACGGTCTCGCCCGCAGCGCCATTTTTTTCCCGACTACCTGTGGGATGCCACCACCGAGCGTGCTAGAAGCGTACACGGAGAGATCGGGATTAACCTCGGTAATGAACGGGTCGTACATCCGCTGCTTGTACGGGCCAACGCTGCGGGCGTAACCGGCCATGTATTGCGCTGTGTCGGGGAATATCCACAACCGCCACACACCAGACACCGTCTGAAAACTGGGATGCTTCGCGTGATAGATTGAATTCGGAATATCATCCAGCCATTCTGAAGGGGGATCGTATCCCAACTGATTCTGCCAATAGGAATAAGTCGACTTGGCAATGCCCGGGTTCATGTTGTCCACGTTCGCATGGGGTGTCCATCCCGGTCGAAGCAGCAATGTCACTTCATAATCAATCGGGCCACCCATAAAGGCGGGTCGATTGATGACCCGC
>CBDTZI010000435.1:0-3091 GCA_965364865.1 uncultured bacterium
CTCGGCGGGTGGATTGAACATGCGAAATTACTCGAACAATCCGGCGCTGACGGCATCGAACTCAACATCTACCATTTAGCCACCGATCCAGCGATCGACGCCAAGGGCGTGGAAGATCGATACGTTGACATCTTAAAAGCGGTGCGCGAAACGGTTTCCATACCTATCGCAATGAAACTCAGCCCGTTTTTCAGCTCGCTGGCGAACTTTGCGAAACGATTGGATGATTGCAGAGTGGATGGACTCGTGCTGTTTAATCGATTTTATCAGCCGGACATCGACCTCGAAAATCTGGAAGTGGTTCCCAACCTGTCACTCAGCGCTGAACACGAAATGCGATTACCTTTGCGATGGGTGGCTATACTCGATCCCCTGATTGACGCGAGCCTGGCTGCGACCACGGGAATATACCATCCCCAGGATGTCATCAAACTCATGATGGCTGGCGCTGACGCGACCATGCTCTGTGCCTCGTTACTGCGCGGCGGACCGGTCGTAATCCAGGACATGCTTCGTGGAATAGAACATTGGATGCAGGAACATGAATACGAAAGCATCCACCAGATGAAGGGGAGCATGAACCATCGCACTTGCAGTGATCCCGCCCGTTTTGAGCGGGCGAATTACATCCAGGCCCTAAATTCCTACCAATAACGAAATCATCCGCACCACGGCTCTTTAATAAGTCAATCATTCGCGTAGATTAAAACGGATCACGAGCACGCTTTGAAATCAATGGTTTGCTACACGTTGTCCTCTCTCCACCATCGTGCGTAATCCAGCGCGGCGTAGGTGAAAATCATATCCGCACCCGCACGGGCGATGGCGGTCAACGCTTCGCACATACAGGCCCGCTCATCCAGCCAGCCGTTTTTCGCAGCCGCCTTGATCATCGCATACTCACCACTCACATGATACGCAGAAATCGGAAGCGGTGAACTTTCGCGCAAACGCGATATGATATCGAGATAAGGCAGCGCGGGCTTCACCATTAGAATGTCCGCACCCTCCGCTTCGTCGAGCATCGCCTCAATGATCGCCTCGCGCGCGTTGGCTGGATCCATCTGATACGTTTTTTTGTCATGAGGAATGTTTGGCGCATCAACCGGCGCAGAATCCAGCGCTTCGCGAAACGGGCCATAAAAAGCGGAGGCGTATTTGGCGGTGTAACTTAAAATCGCCACGTCGGTATAGTTGGCTTCGTCCAGCGCATCTCTGATCCCCGCGACTCGACCATCCATCATGTCGGACGGAGCTACGATATCCGCACCCGCCTGAGCGTGAATCACCGCCATTTTGGATAGTAACTCGACGGTCTCATCGTTGAGCACCACACCCTGCTCGGAAATCAGCCCGTCATGACCCAGGCTGGAATAGGGATCGAGCGCGATATCCGTAATCACGCACGCCTCCGGATAGGATTCTTTAATCGCGTGAACCGCACGGCAAAGTAAATTGTCCGGGTTTAATCCTTCGTCGGCTGTTTTGGTTTTTTTGGAGGATTCAATCGCAGGAAACAGAGCAAATGATCGAACGCCGAGCTTCATGGCCTCGTGACACTCGACGATGGTTTGATCGATGGAAAGGCGCGATCGGCCAGGCATGGCGCTAATCGGCTCCGTGACGTTAATTCCGTCGACGATAAACTGCGGCAGGATCAGACGGTCGGGTGTCAACCGCGTTTCACATACAAGACGTCGAATCGTGTCGCTGCGTCGCATGCGTCGAGGTCGGTGAGTGGGAGGATATGTGTTCATACGCTGAAATCCTTTATTGAAAATTCTTATGTGAGTGCTGCCGGTCCTGATGAATCGGAACCCGTCCGTGCACCTCTACGATATCGGGATGCTAACAATATATCAAAAATACTCTCTAATCTGAAACCGCACTGGAAACCTCCGTGGGTACGCCACTTTTCTGCTGGACGTTTTGAAGATCGTTCATCAGCGAAGCTTGAATCAGTTCACGCGAAAGTTCCGTCGCAACACGCACACAATCGTTGATCGACACGCCATCCAAATAGTTTCCGATCAAATGCAAATCCGGAATTTCGTGAATCACTTTCCTCAGTTGCGACACTTTTTCAACATGACCGAGATGATATTGCGGGATCGCAGATGGGTATCGGCACAAGTCCACCAACACCGGATCACCCTTGATCTGTAACAACGGACGCAGGCTTTTGACCGCCGTGTCGACCAGCTCTTTTTCAGATCGAGTCGCAGCCTGCGGATCGCGAGCGCCGCCGATGAACACACGAATCAATCGATGATCGGAAGGTGCGTGGTGCGGAAAAATACTGTCTGAGAAGAGCGTACCCATCAGCGGAAAGTCGTACTCATCGTGCGGCACTAAAAACCCAAATCCCTGCATGTCATGACCAACATCCGTACGACGAAATCCGAGATTCAACACAACCAGCGAGGCACTCTCCATCGTATCCAAAATATCGCTCGCATCACCACGCAAAGGTTTGAGAAGTCTAGATGTTTCCTGTGCGGGGGAAGCTAAGACCAATCGCCGACAGGTCATTTTTTCCGCCGCATGATCACCACTTTTTAACAACACTTCAAAACCTTCGTCCAGCGGTTGAATCGATTCCACTCGCGTGTCGGTACGCAGACGGGATCCCAGACGCATACCGATCGCACCGGTCAGCGCGCCCAGGCCGCCGTCGATACTAACCAGCCCCTTCCAGCGCCTCGGTTTTTTCGCACGTTTTTTAATTCGAGATCGAAACATCGATGCAAAACCAAAACCGATAATGCTGTTGACGTTTCGATCGATGCGCCCGATTCCCGGTGCGCAGGCTTGCAAACTTAATTTTTTGATGTCGCCGGCGAAAATACCGGAGATCGCGGCGCTGACGATGGCATCGGACACCGCTCGGCCAAACCGACGCGTCGCGGCTTGTTCAATGGTCTCTTCCTTCGAGGTGCAGCGCGAACTGTAAAATAATCCTCGCAGCAAACGAAGCCGTTGGCCGAATCGCAACAAACCCGTTGTGGCTAGTGCGATTGGATTGGTGGGAACGGGGTGGAGTTTTGAGTTTCGGTATATATAACGTTTTCGAGCGGATTTATCCGCAGCA
>CBDTZI010000436.1:0-3075 GCA_965364865.1 uncultured bacterium
GGGTTTTATCGGGTCGCATCTTTGCGAGGCGCTGTTGGCGGCAGATCACGAAGTGATCGGGCTGGATAACTTTGATCCTTTTTACGATCCGCAAATTAAACGCAATAACATTGCTTCATTCTGTAAACATCCACGATTTACGTTGGTAGAGGGTGATATTCGCGATGTGGAAACCGTTGAGCATGTGGTGACGGATAAAACCGATGTAGTGATTCACCTGGCCGCCAAAGCCGGGGTCAGGCCGTCGATCGAACAGCCGCTGGTATATCAAGATGTCAATGTACACGGCACGAACGTAATGCTTGAGGTCAGCCGTCAACGAAGTGTGAAGAAATTTATCTTGGCCAGCAGCTCCAGCGTGTACGGGAATAACGAAAAGGTTCCGTTTGCCGAGTCCGACCCGGTCGATCATCCGATTTCGCCCTACGCAGCTACCAAAAAAGCGTGCGAGCTGTTGTGTCACACGTATCATCATCTTTATCAGATGTCCGTCACCTGTCTGCGATTTTTCACGGTGTATGGCCCCAGGCAACGGCCCGATCTGGCGATCCATAAATTTTTACGTCTGATGGAAAACGACGAGCCGATTCCAGTATTTGGGGACGGCAGCATGATGCGTGATTTTACCTTTATCGATGATATTATTGACGGAGTTGTGCGGTCGATTGATCGATGCAGTGGCTATAACATTTATAATCTTGGCGAATCGCAGCCGATCGCACTGAGCGATCTGATTCAAACCCTGCAGGACGTTTCCGGTAAAAAAGCGATCGAACAACGACAACCCCTGCAGCCCGGTGACGTGAACCGTACGTTTGCCGATGTTACGTTGGCCAGGAAAGAATTGGGATACCGACCATCTACGGATATTCGCACAGGCTTAACGAAATTTGTGGACTGGTATCGAAATGAATTTCAAACGACCACATTGCGAGGCGAATTGTTGAATTCGGTATGAACGATTATGAGTCTGATCTGTGTAGCAAATTTGATTCGTTTGTTCCGCGCAGGCTAAAGCCTGCGGCTCAGAACAAATAGACAACCTCTGCAATAAATATGATGAATCAACCTCAACAACCGATCAATGCGATTACGGTGGACGTGGAAGACTGGGTGCAGTCGGTGCTCGATCCGAACTCGCCGCTGACCGATCGATTTGTGCATAATACCCATACCATTCTGGAGTTGTTTTCTCGTTTTGACGTGAAGGCTACGTTTTTTGTTCTGGGGTTGGCTGCGAAAAAAGCGCCGCAACTGGTGCGTGACATTCAACGTGCGGGACATGAGATTCAAAGTCATGGTTACGGGCATCAGCTGATCACAAAACAGACGTCGGATGCGTTTCGAGAAGATGTGACGCGATCGAAAAAACTGTTGGAAGACATCACGGGTCAACGCGTGACAGGCTATCGTGCACCGGCGTTCTCCGTTGTTGAAAAAACAATGTGGGCGCTGGATGTGCTGCTCGATTGCGAGTTTGAATACGATTCGTCGATTTTTCCACTTGAAATGAAGCGGTATGGGATCGATGGCACCCCTTGTCGTCCGCACCGCGTAACCGCGCCATCGGGTCGAGAGATTCTGGAGATTCCGGTGGCTGCGGGTCGTATGTGGGGAATCAAAACACCCGTTGGCGGCGGCGGATATATTCGACTGCTGCCCTATTCGCTTATTCGAAGCGGGCTGCGAAAAATCAATCGGTTCGATCAACCGTTTACACTCTACATGCACCCGTACGAATTCGCCCCGAACGAGCTGAATGAGCTGCCGCAGCGCATACCCTTGAAGTTGAAATGGCATCAGGGGCTGGGTCGCAGCGGTTTCGCCGGGAAAATTGAGCGTTTACTTGCCGACTTTCAATTCAACACGGTTTCTCATATCATCAAAGAACAAAAAATGATTCCTGCGTGTGCGCCGGCGAGCGAGTCGAACCCCGCACCCACTGTCTGTGCCACGCCCAGTTAAGTTTGACCGTGTATGCAGCTGACCCAGAAACATCGCCGCTATTTATTTATTTCCATCTATCTGTTGTTTTTGTGCATGTTGGGTGAGTGCAGTGCACGGGGATTTTGGCTTTCCAGAGGCGTGCCCTTTTTTACCGCACATCGCGAGGTCTACCGATCGTTTTATCCGAAAATTCCGGAGCTTCAACGAAATCTTCAAAAAAATAACAGTGACGATTCCTGTTTCGATATTCTCATGCTCGGCGGTTCGGTGCTGCATAACAAATACGGTGATATTGAACACGTGTTGCAGGAGCGATTGATTCGTGAGACGCGGCACTGCGTGCGTATTTATAATCTTGCGGAGCCCGCCCACACCACGCTGGACAGTTATTTCAAATATCTTCATCTTCAGGAGCAGTCGTTCGATCTGGTGATGGTGTATCACGGGATTAACGAGGTTCGCGCGAACAACTGCCTGGCGTCGCAGTTTAAGGAAGATTATTCGCATTTCTCCTGGTACAGATTGATACTTGATTTTGAAGCGCGGGCGGACTCCCGCTGGTTTGTTTTGCCTTACACCGTGAAATTTGTCGCGCTCAAAGCGGCGGGTCGATTGGGATGGAGCGCATTTTTATCTGAGCACGAGCCGGATGCGGATTCGCTGGAGTTTGGCTGCGAAGTGAAAACCGCTGATTCGTTCAAACACAACATCGAACGGATCGCAAAAATCGCGAAGGAAAAAAATGAACCGCTGGTGTTGATGACGTTCAGTTACTATCTGGATGAGAATTATAACCGCGATGATTTTGAAGCGCGTAAGTTGGACTACTCCGCACACAGTTTTCCGGTGGAACTGTGGGGCCGGGCTGACTGCGTTACAAAAGCACTGGACGCGCACAACGATGTGATTCGAGCGATGGATACGGCAAATAGTTTAGCTGTGATCGATCAGGAAAAACTCATTCCAGATAACGGGCTGCACTTCAACGACATCTGCCACTTCACGCACGAGGGCTGTGAAAAATTTGTGGAAAATTTGTTGCCGGCCATCTTGCCGCACATTTCGCCGACCACGAGGGGCGACGCTACGGAATGATTCCCCTCGGGTCCACCTTTGGTGGACCCATGC
>CBDTZI010000437.1:0-3075 GCA_965364865.1 uncultured bacterium
TCGTCGGCGGGTACAGCCCGCCCTACTCACTCAGGGCGTGTATTTACCCGTTTTGAAGCTCGGACATGAACTGCGACACGGATTCGACGATGGCGTTGGAATCCAAGTCTCCGTTTGTACGCTGGCCCTTCTCGATCGCATCGGTAATGCGGCGAATGATGGCGCTACCCACGATAGCTCCGTCGGCGACCGCACAGACATTGCGAACATGCACAGCAGTACTCACGCCGAACCCGACGCACACCGGCAGGCCGCTAATCTGACGCAACTGGTTCACCTCGTCCGCTAAATTTTCCGGTAATTCGCTACGTTCGCCCGTGGTGCCCGCTACCGCTATTTTGTAGACGAATCCGGTCGCAGCCTTGGCTATCGCTTCACGCCGTGAAGCTTCGGTGGTCGGAGCCACCAGTCCGATATGACACAGCCCCGCCGCAGCGGCTGCAGCGGTCGTGGGAACAGATTCTTCTACCGGCACGTCGGGTAAAATCACGCCGTCAAAACCGGCATCAGAAGCCCGCTTCATAAAATCATCAAGACCCACGCGATGGACCACAGAATATGAGACCATCGCAATCAGCGCACACCCCACGTCACCGCGCAGACGTTTCACCAGATCAAACGCGTGTTGCAAACGAAAGCCGTTGGCCAGTGCTTCATGAAAAGAGGATTGTATGACCGGCCCATCGGCGATGGAGTCGGAATAAGGGATGCCCAGCTCGATGGCGGCGACACCCAGCGCATCCGCACGCCGTATAAGTCCTTCTGTAACATCTATATCAGGGTAACCCACCGTCAGATAGGGCATGAGCACAGCGCCCCCGGCTGATTTTCGATCGGCTAACTGCTGCTGAATACGATTAGTTCCCATAAAGTTTAACTTTTGTAACACTCAAAATATCACGTTTTTTTGGTCCTAAACGCGCATGAATTAAAGCTGTCCACCACTGTCCAATCGGCACACGCAGATCAGCAACGTCACTGGAATATCTAAAAAGTTTATAGTATACGAAATCGGTCAACGATAAAATAAATTTCACAAGTTTGAAAAGATTTTTCTTTTATTGTGATGTGGTCGATGTTATAATACGAGCGTCTAACCAAGGTATAGCTTTCATGTATGGTTGAGAATGTTTAATTTGCTGAACCGATAAGGAACCCTTGGGATCCTGATGACTGAAGCCAAACGACGTACCGACCCCTTTGAGGTTGGCGGTCTGGGTTTCAACAGGAAACCCACCTTTTAACTTAGGGTTCTGCAACTCGTTCTCACCGGCATTATGACGGTTGTTCCATTAATAGACGTGTTATAAGGGCCTGTGCTAAAAACACAGGCCCTATTTTTATGCCCCTCAAAATTGCCCCGTTTATCAAATACGGCTGATATTAATCTCGTTCATTCTGTTCGTGCAAAATGCTCCGCGATGGGTATACTCTGGCTCATGCGATCCATCATACTTTTTGAAGACGAAGGTTTTGAAAACCTGTTGCCGCTGTTGTACTGGCGCTCCGTGTTTGAGCTGCGCGTGGGTCGAAAAATCGTAATGGATCGCACAGCGCAACGTCTGGGCTTGCCAGTGGTAGGCGTCTGGACGCGCGACTGGATGTGCAAAGTGGCGGCTCAACGATGCGGCGCTACAGCCAACCAGGTGGTGCAACCGAACCATGTTTTAATCAACGGTCGCTGGCTGTTTGATCGTGGATTACAACTTCCGGACAAGCCCTGTGTGGGTATGCTCGAAGGTCAAGTCGCATACATTGTTTGTGATCAGCGGATCGCCGATGAATTGATGCCCCGCGATCTACTGGAAAAACAGCGGAGAGAAATTGCGCTCAAAGGCTTGCCGACGGAACAGGCGTATGGGAAATGGATTCGATATCCCTGGGATCTGGTTTGCAATCTCTCCGATCAACTTTGCGAAGATTGGGAGGCGAACGATGCCCAGATCGAAACGGAAGTGGATTCAAAAGCCATAGGCAACCAGGCTCAGATTCACATTGGCGAGCGGACATGCGTTCACCCTTCCGCTGTTTTAGACACTGCGAAGGGCCCGATTTTCATCAGCCACGATGTCACGATCAGTGCGCATAGCGTGATCGAAGGGCCTGCATACATCGGACCGGGCACAAGAATCAATCCACACAGCTGGCTTCACGGCGGCAACTCGATTGGGCCGGTCTGCAAGCTCGGCGGCGAGATCGACGGTTGCATTATTCAGGGCTATACGAACAAACAGCATAATGGATTTTTGGGACACGCATACGTCGGCAACTGGGTGAACATCGGAGCGGGGATGAACAATTCCGACCTGAAAAACACCTATGGCTCGGTTCGATCACTGGTCAACGGAAAAGATACGGATACGGGTGAGCGATTTTACGGGGGTGTGATCGCGGATCATGTGAAAATCGGAATCAACGCGACGATCCCCACCGGCGCGGTCACTGGTTTTGCCACGTCGATCGCTTCGACCAAACTGTTACCGAAATATATCCCCTCTTTCAGTTGGATTCGCAACGATCAGATGACCGAGGGTGATCCGATGCGTGCGTTGGACGTGGCTTCTGCGATGATGGCACGGCGCGATGTGGATTTGACCGATGACGAAGTGGAACTTTTTTCAGAACTCAGTGAAATCGCGAAATCTGTTGAACCCGCCACCTCGCCGGAATGGTAGTTAGGCCAAATCTTCACTAACCTGGTTCGGAACACTGGCGGGCAAGCCGCCTGTGGCACCCCCTATCGGTGACATGACACAACACTGTTGACGTATCCTTACGACGCGCTACCTGCGGTTTCGGGATATAGGCTGCAGGCGACGCCGGGTGAATCATCGCGCTGTCCAAGATTGCTGCGTATGACACATTCAAAACGCTCGCGGAATTGTTCCGGCGTCATCTTCGCTTCACAGGCCAGCGCCGCTAACTTCGACGGCGATTCAAAGTCCACCTTTTCCAGACGAATCATGTACGCCCGCGCGACCTGATAGGTATAACTTTCGAGATCGACCTGACGAATACGAGTTCGATGGGTGGCTGGGTCTACCATGTCCTCAAAAGACATCGGTACGAGATTGC
>CBDTZI010000438.1:0-3071 GCA_965364865.1 uncultured bacterium
GCGGCCAATATCGATTAACGTACCCACCATGTTGCGTACCTGTCTGTATAAAAAACCCGTACCCTCAACGTCTATACGGATTTCCTCGTGGTGGCGTTCGACGTCGCACCGTAAAATTTCGCGGACCATCGAAACGCGAGTCTGTTTCGCCGAAGCCATAGACGTGAAATCCATTTTTCCGATAAAATGACGGGCAGCGGTCCGCATCGCGTCAATATCGAGAGGTTGCCAGTAATGATAGGTGTGTCGTTGAGCCTGCCGTTCCACCGGTCGATGTTTCGCGTTGAAAATTCGATAGCGATAAAGTTTACTCAACGCACTTCGCCGTGCATCAAAACGGTTATGAACATGACGCACGTCGATGACAGCCAGATCATCGGGTAGGCGTGCCCCGATCGAATATCGAAGTTGGCCGGGTTCAAGGGTGCAGGTGGTGACGAAGCTACAAACGTGTCCCAGGGCATGCACGCCGCTATCGGTTCGGCCACACCCGATCAGATTCATCGGATGTCGCAGGCAGCGGCGAAGAGTATCTTCGAGCACGTTTTGCACGGTTCGATAGCCAGGCTGAGTCTGCCAGCCGTGAAACTCCGTGCCGTCATACGCGGTCAGCATGTACATCGTGCGTTCCATCCGCGCGATACTACGCGAGACTCAGCTACGCGACAAGAATATCGTTGATTTTGCAGTTTGGGTGGATCAGGTTACAAGTTCTTCGCAGAGCATGCTGCCGAAGCGACTTCGCAAACGCTGCAGAATTTCTTTATGAATCTGACTCACGCGTGATTCGGAAAGGTTCAACACACTGCCGATTTCAGCCATCGTCATTTCCTCGAAGTAATAGAGCATGAGCACGAGTCGCTCTTCACGTTCGAGGCTTTTGGTGAGATGTTCGGTGAGTAGTTCACGCGAAACCGCTACGCCCGGGTCTTCCGTACGTTTGTCGCGAATGTCCCACGGATGTGATGACCCGTTCTGGCGGCTTTCGCTGGATGCTTCCATCGAGCTGAAGTGTACTTCCTTGCCCAGTTGCGACAGGCGTGATAGGTAATCGTAGCGTTCGACCGTCATTTCGAGCTTGCCGGCTACTTCTTCCTGAGTGGGTGTGTGTTCCTGATCGGTGCCGAGTGATTCCTTCATCAACATACGTTTCTTTTCAAACGTGCGTACGGTTCGACTTTGCGGGTCGAGGCTGCGTAGCCAGTCCATCACCGCACCGGAGATTCGCTGCTGACAGAAGGTTTCAAATTTTGCTTTTCGTTCCGGGTCATACGCTTCGACCGCTTCGATCAGTCCGTCGAACGCGGCACTGCATATTTCGTCGTAGGAGATTTGTGCGGGAAGTTTTCGTGATAGCCGAGCTGCGTGAGTATGAACCAGTCCGCTGTAGTGAACCACGATTTCGTTGCGAAGTTCAAAGGTGCGTCGTTTTAAGAATTTTTTCCACAGTTGTTCAATGGGGGTCAGTTTCTTGGCCATCGGTAACGGTCCTCGACTTTCTCGCCGCCTCCTGATCGCGACGTGTTTTTTGTCATCGGGTATGGGGATGACGATTTTTTTTGTGGCTTCGTTTTTCGTCGGCGAATTTTTTATCGCGCTGTTTCACTCAGCTCTTCAAAGACCAGGCATCCTTGCCTTGTCCGTTTCTGGTTTTGAGCGTTTTCTCTGCTCTTGTGACTTCTTTTGTCTGCCTCTCGTTTCGCCGCCGTTTGCGACTATCTACAGTATACACCATAAAGATAAAATAGGTAATATAGCTAAGATAGATAATTATTCGTCCATCGAGGTGAAATGGCTTGACCGAAAATTATTTATTGATTATTTCCAATAAAAAGGCCGTTTTGGGACCGGATAGGTGTTTTTGAGATTATTTTATGAGGCCTGTACCATATACATAGTAAGAGTTGTGGGTCTAAACTCAATTAAGGTTTGGCACAAAATCAACGGGTTTAGCACTGCGAGTATACTACATATAGCCCCTACACATCCCGGATCATTCGTATAATCGAGGAATATAGGACGTATCCGAGTAAACCAAATCCTATACATATATAGTGTATGCAGGCTCTACCCGCTGTTGACCTCAGCCGCCAGCTTCCGGCGGTCTCTGATGGCCTGTTGTTCCGATAATTCTCTCCTAAGAATCTGTTCCACGTATTCCAGGTCATTGGCTGTAACCGTGACGTTTTCATGCTCGTCCACACCCTGGCGTTTGCGGGCTCTTCTGACGGCGTTACGCAACACCACCTCGCATCGTCTCAACGATCCACGACCCAGTTCGTTGGCGATATCCTGCAGGTAACGAGCGCCATCTCTCGACAATCGAACCGGTTGTTCATTGTAGAGCTGTTTGATCTGATCTACGGTAAATAACGCTTTACCTCCCCGATAGATGTCATGCCCCTCCGTGAGATGATGAACCACGTCCACCCGGCTATAGAGTTGACCGTGATCCGGGTCGGCCGTCTTTACGATTCGTTCGTGTAAATCCCGGGTAGCGAACAGTAACACTGGAACACCGGTGGTGTCGTGAATATCCCGCATTACTTGTAATGCGGTGTCCTGCAAATCGTGAGCTTCGTCGATGATGATCATGCGTTCCGTGTTTCTCAGTGCGCTGATCACTCGCTCCAACTGAGTTTGATGCTGTCCGCCGGACGTGAGTGAATAAGACAGACGAAGTCCCAAGGTACCGGCGATGGCATGGATGATTCCTTTGGAATGATGGTAGCCGGTGATCACCCGCACGTAGATCGAGCCGACGTACTTTTCATGGACGGCTAACGCGCACCTGGTTTTACCAATCCCGCAGGGATACGCAGATGCGCATCCCCACGGTGGCGTGATAGTTTACTTCTTCAACTTTTCACGACTCGACTTTGCGGATTTCGTTTTCGTCGTCGGGTCATGTTTCTTCTTCTTACGTTTTCGTTCCGCGACCTTTAACTTTTTCTCCTTATCATGCGGGCTGAGCGCCTGGGTGATCAAATTACCCACAAAATAACTCATGATCTCCTCACCCGAAATCTCCAGAATACACGTCACCATATCCGTCAACCCTTCCGACAAAC